>NZ_WBMR01000001.1 GCF_008923365.1 Actinomadura montaniterrae | reverse complement strand
TCCCAGCCGGGCGACTGCGACGGGCGGGCCGGCGGGACGTACGGGACGGCGGCGGGGTGCTGCGGCGGCAGGCCCGGCTGCTCGTTCGCCGCCGGCAGCGGCTGCTGCGCGCCCTGCGGCGGCGGCCTTGCGCTTTTTGAAGTCGGTTTGGATGCGGCAGGTGTGCGTCAGCCCGCGGGGCTTGCCGCACGTGCGGCACGTGGCGGTGATCTTCATGCTCGGCTTGAGGCGGGTCTTGCCGGGCTTGCGTTTGCTGTCCATGCGGGTGATGCAGGTGTGCGTCAGTCCGCGGGGCTTGCCGCACCGTCCGCAGTTGAGTACCTGGATCTTGATGCCCATGAGGTCTTCCTGTGGTCGTTGTGGGGGCGGGCGCCGCGACCGCGACCGTGCAGGTCACAGCCGCCGGTCGGGTCGCGGCGGTCGCGCCGACTCGGGTTTGTGCAGGTGAGTGCGGGTCGCGGTGCCGCGACCGGGTCGCGGCGCTACTCAGCCAGCGGCGCCGGTGTCGGCGGCGCGCTGGACGGCGTCCTTACGGCATCCCTTGCGCGGGGTCTTGGCGCCGTTGCGCTTGACGTCCACGCTCGGCACGCCCAGCGCGCGGCACTGCTCGGAGACCGCACCGGCGGTGACGTCGGCCCACCGGTCGCCGATCTGCCCGGCGAGACGCTCGGCGAGTTCGGTCCAGTGCAGCGCCGGGTCGCTCCCGAACACGGCGAGGACGTCGGCGAGGACGTCGCGGTCGGGGGTGCCGGTGTCTTCCCCGGCGGCGTATCCGGCGATGGTCCCGGCGCGCTCGCGCAGGCGGCGGGCGGCCGTCAGGATCTTCTCGGCGTCGCCGTGGTCGGCGAGGTGGGTGCGGACGGTGGGGGTTTCGTCGGCGGCGCCGTAGAGGTAGCCGACGCCCAGGTACGGTTTGCCGACCGGCAGCGCAGAGGCGTCGAAGCCCTCGGAGTAGGCGTCGCCGCCCAGGATGGCGTCGGAGACGTTGCGGTTGCCGCACCGCAGCGCGAACCGCACGGCGTGGTTGTCGCGGTACCGGTTGAACAACCGCTGGACGTCGCCGGCGCCGACGCCGGACGGCTTCTGCGACGACGACAGCAGGATCACGCCCGAGGACGGGCCGACCGCGAGGATGAACGACAGCAACTCGGCGATCTGCTTGTTGTCGTCCTGGTCGGGCAGCTCGAAGTAGTTCTGGAACTCCTCCATGACCAGCATCCAGATGAACAGCCGCTTGGGGTAGCGGCGGCACAGTTCCTCGGTCAGCTTGCCCTCGGGGCACTCCTCCGGGGACAGGGTGGACAGGAAGTCGTTGGTGTCGATGATGTGCCGCTTGATCTCGGACAGGGCGTCGATGAGCTGACGAACCGGGTCGCCGGCGCGACCCGGGACGGTGCCGCGGATGAAGTGGTAGGCGACCATGGCGAACTTGTTCCAGTCCGGGGAGTTCTTGCCATCCACCACGCTCAGGCGCACCGAGGGGTCGAGGGCGGCGTACAGAGCCAGCAGCCGGGCGGAGAAGGTCTTGCCCTTGCGGGGCTGCGCACCGATCAGGATCGAGATCCACAGCAGGGTCAGGGTGACCTTGCGGCTGTGCTCGTCCAGCCCGAACGGCGCCGGGCGCCAGATGTTGCGGGGCTTGCAGTCCAGCAGCGGCGTCTTGCCCGCCGGGACGGCGAGCGGGTCACGGTCGGTCACGGTCAGGGTGTGGCGGCGGTGGCTCGTCGGGTCGTGCGTCAGGTACACCTGCGACGGCGCCACATCGAGACCGGACGCCAGTTCCTTCTTGGCCTTGACCACGTCATCGAAACCGGTGCCGTGCGGCAGCACGACCTTGACCTGCGACCCCTGCCCCTCCTTGGTGCGGGACATGGTGGTCTCGAAGGTGACCTGCTGGTTCGGCTTGTCGGGGTGGCCGAGACCGGCGGCGTAGTAGGCGCGCAGCACCACATCGTGGTTCAGCAGCCGGAACCGCGGCACCGTCACCGCCGGAACGATGATCGGGTGATCCTCCGGGCGGCCGAGGTGGGCCAGCCACGGCACCACCACGCCCGCCACGGCCAGCCATCCCCACCACGGCGCCAGCTTGACCAGCAGAAGCAGCGCGGCGAGCACCGCGAACGCCTGACCGGCCAGGATCGTGCCGCGGACGCGGCGGGTGTCCTTGACCTCGCGGTGCAGCTTGTACCACTCGCGCGAATCCCCGGACGCGATGGCCAGCGACCGCAAATAGTCCTGCTCACTGACCCACCACCACTTGAGCTGCCGGTCGATCAGCCGCCACAGCCCGACCGTCCCCCACAGCACCGCCAGCAGGGCGTAGCGGGGCGCGCGGACGCCGTGGAACGCAGCGCGGTGAGCCAAGCGGCGGGCGTGGCGGCCGATCGCCTCGCCGACCCCGGCGGCGCTGCGCAGGTTCTCCGGGATGACCGGGTAGGCGTCGCCGTCCGGGTCGTCCAGCAGGTACCCGATCCCGTCGTCCACCGGCTCGGGCTCGGCGTCCGGCTCGGGGTCGAACTGCACCTCGAAGGAGGTGTCGATGTCGGCCGCGGAGGCAGCGTCGCGGACGGGCGCATCGGAGCCGGTCGGGTTGGCGATGATGTCGTCGCCGGCCGAGCCGAACGGGGCCGGGCGAAGCGGGATCACCTCGGCGTCCGCGGTGGGGTTGGTGGTCGGGTCGCTCATCGCGTCTCATCTCCCTTCGCGGGGTCGGCGGTGATCTGGGCGTAGAGGCGCTGGCCGGTGCGCGGGGTGACCTTCAAGCGGCGGCCGAGTTCGGCGCCGCTCATGGTCGGGTCGGCGGCCAGCAGCGCGCGGGCCTTGTCGGCGGTCGTCGTCGCGCCGCTGGTGCGACGACGGGGCCGCGCGCGTCGCGGCTTGCTGTCGCGCAGGGTCTCGCGGTCGGCGTCGGGGGTGGTGTCGCCCGTGCGGTCGCGGTTGCTGTCACCCGTGGCGTCGCCCTCGCCGTCGCGTCCGGCGTCGCCCACGCTGTCGCTTTCGGTGTCGCCCACGCTGTCGCTTTCGGTGTCGCCCACGCTGTCGCTTTCGGTGTCGCGCGGCGCGGGCAGCGCGGGCAACTCCGGACGCGACGGCAGGGCGCGACGACCGGGCGCCACCGGGGCTTCGTCCAGCACCCACGCGCGGAACCCGCGCACCGTGCTGGACGGCGCCATGCCGAACCGCAGCGCCCACAGCGCCAGCCCTCGGGCGGCGGCGAGCGGCGAGCCTTCCTCGGCGCCGTCGCGACCGGACAGGGCGCGCTGGCGGACCACGGCAATGAGCCGGTCGGACGCGGCGGCGTACAGCGCGGCGGGCAGCACCCACGCGGCCACCGACTTGGCCGAGCTGGGGTCGGCCGACAGCGCGTTCATGAACAGGGACCCCAGAACGCACGCCAGGTTCAGCGCCCGCTCGGCGACCGCCGACCGGCCGAGCCGGGCCTGTGCCAGGGCCAGCAGCGCGAAGATGACCGCGGCGGCGTCCAGCCCGAGCGCCTCCAACGTGGACGCGGCGTGCTCGTGCTTCTGCGCGTGGACGAACGAGTACTGCGCCCGGTAGGACACGTAGCCCTGCGCGGTCGCCAGGATGAGAAGCAGGACGCTCGCGACGGCCAGCAGCCAGCCACCGGCGCGGTCGCCGGTTCCCTCGGCCGAGGTACCGGTGTCGACACCGGTACGGCGGCGGGCCAGCCATCCCGGCAGGTACCGCAGGTTGAACACCTGCACCGGCCGCCCGTACCGGTCGCGGTCGGTCGGAGCGTCGGGGTCCGGGCCGAACCCGCTGATGTGGTCGTGACCGTTGACGGTGTCCGGCGGGTCGTAGGTCGTGGTCATCGCCGGTTCCTCCCTTCGTGGTCGTCGGCGGCGCGGGCCGGGTTGGGCAGCGGGCCGGGGTGGTATTCGGTTTCGAGGTCGGCGGCCATCACCGACCGTCCGCACGGCTCGCAGCGGAACCGGACCGGCCCGCCGTCCAGCCGGGCGCCGCAGGACGGGCAGCGCTTGCCCGCGCCGATGCGTGGCCGGGCATCGGCCGGGTCAGTGACGCTCTGGGCGGTCGTGGGCTGGGCGGTCATGGTCACAGCCCCCTTTCGGCGCGGTGCTGGGCGGCGATCCGGTTGATGGTCCGGACGCTGAGCCTCATGCGGGCGGCGATCTGTCGGCGGGTCAGCCCGGCGTCGGCCAGCTCGGCGAACGCGGCGAGCCGGGTGCGGGTGACACCGGCCGGGGTCCGGGCGGTGCCCTTGCTGGCGCGCAGTTCGGTGCGCCACAGCCGGGACGGGGTCTCGCCCTCGTGCCACAGGGTCAGGAACCGGCGGCGGGCGCGGGCCAGTTGCGTGGCGAACCCCTGGTAGCTGAGGCCCAGCGCGTCCGCGGCGGCCTGGTGGGTGCCGTGCGCGGCCAGGGCTTGCACCGCGGCGCGCTCGCCGGGCGCCAGCTGCGGCCAGATTTGCCACAGCGCCATCCGGTCCACCGCGCCCGGTTCGGGGCTGGGGGTCGGCCGGATCACCGTGTCCCAGTAGACGGCGTGCCGGGGCGCCGGCGCGTAGGTGCGCTGCTGGACGCCGTGGTGGTGCAGTTCGGTGCGGTGGTGGCGGGCGATGGCCTTCTGCCCGGTGGTGATCAGGTCGGACGGGTCGGGCCGGTCGGCGGCGGTGTAGAGGTGCTCGGCGATCGCAGACCACGCCAGCTCGAAGCGGTCCCGCGGGTCGATCGTCACGCCGAACACCCGCCGGGTGGCGTACTTGGCGAGCCGGTCCAGGTCGGCCAGGTTGTAGCCGTGCCGCACCGTGTGAACGTCGGCCACCGGCGCGGCCGGAGTGTCCGGGTGCGGGGTGTCGTGGTGCTGGTTGTCGGCGTGCGGGGCGTCGTTGGGGCCCGTGATCAGTTGGGTGGTGCGGTCCTCGGCGGCGTGCTGGTTGGTGGCCGTGGCGCCGAGGGACGCGGACAGGGACGGGTGCGGGTTGAGGGTCAGGGCGGTCATGCTGCGGTCACCTCCGTGCCGGTGGGCATGCCGGTGTCGTCGGCGCAGTCCAGGCAGGTGCCGAGGTGGCGGGGCAGGACGTATCCGGCGTCGCGTCCGCAGTCGGGGCAGCGGCGGCGGGCGGCCAGTGCCTTGCCGAGGGCGACGCGCTGGCGCTCGGTCGGGGTGCGCTTGGGCAGGGCCAGGCGGACGTCGTACAGGTAGGCGGCGCGGACCCCGCAGCGGTAGCGGCGCGAGTTCCACAGCACCTGTCCGGCGACATCCTGACCGCCGGGCCGGAGGCTCTCGGCGGCGAGCTGGCGGCGGGTCCGCAGGTGCGGCGGCGCCATCCGCCACGACCACGTCGGGATGCCGAACCGGGCGCCGGCCGGGTCGAAGAACCGGGCGGAGCTACGGCGCCGGCTCATGACGCCACACCTCCCGCGCGGCTGACCGCGAACGCGGCGCGCTGGACGGTGACCAGGCACCAGCCACCGTCACGCAAGGACCGGTAGGCCATCCGGCCGGCGACCACCGTGAGCACGGCGGTCACCACGGCGGTGACGGCGAGCGTCGGCACCGGGTGGGCGGTCACCAGCACGGCGCCGGCGGCGGCGAGGCGGACCGGGGACAGGCACAGCCAGCACAGCCCGGCCAAACCGGCGAGCACGGCCAGGACCAACAGCAGGGCGGTCATCAGATCACTCCCAGCTCGGTCAGCGCGACGGCCAGGAAGTTGCCCACCAGCAGCCACCACGCGGCGAACCGGATCCACTCGCGCGCGCTCATGCCCACCCCTCGCCGTCGTCGGTGCCGGAGTCGTCGTCGGGGTCGGCGGGGATGCGGATGCCGAGGGGGGACAGCGCGTTGTGGGCGTCGGCGAGCGCGGTCTGGAACATCGACGCGGCGCGGTTGCACCACTGCAGCGCCTCCACCGCCCTGGCCACCGCGGCGGCCGGGTCGGTGGGGAACGGGCCGTGCGAGACGGTGACCTCGCGGGTCGCGGCGATGACGGTCAGCCGGTCCTCCAGATGGCGGAACAGCTGGTCCGTCCCGGCCGCCGCGGTGCGCAGGTGGCCCGCGATGTCGTAGAGAGTGGACGGGTAGGGGGCGCCCGCCGCGGCGTTGTGCGGCAGGGTCGCGTAGTTCAGCACGCGGACCGCTTCGGCGATCGCGCCGGCCACGGCGAGGGTGTAGTCACCGCAATGACCCCCAGCCGGGCTCGGCTCCAAGGTGATCGGGTCCATTCGGGCTTCCTCCAACAGGTGGATTGAGGGGACGGGTTCTGGCGGCGGGTGAGACGGCCCCCAGGGGTTGCCGGGGGCCGCCCGGACGCGTCGTCAGCGGCCCTCGTACTCGCGGGCCTTGGCCTCGGCCTGCTCGGCGGCGGCGGTACGGCCGACCGCGCGCAGCGTCTTGGCGTCCTGGCGCCAGACCTTGGCCATTCGGCGCCTCTCGGCCCGCTGGTAGGCCCTGGCGTCCCTCTTCAGCGACATGGTTCAGTTCCCTTTTCGGATTGGGTGGGGTCTGGGTTGGATGGGGTCAGCTCTTGCAGCACCGCGCGGCGTCGGCGGGGGTGTCGTAGGCGGTGCCGCAGGTCGGGCACTCGTTCCAGGTGCTCACCGCAGTCACTTCTTCTGGCCGGACTTGGCGTCGTAGGCGTCGCGGACGGACTTGGGCTCACCGTTGGGCCAGGTCGAGGACTTGCCGGTGGTCGGGTTGTCGGCCATCGTGGAGATGCCTTCCTGTGAGGAGGGAAGTCCCGGAGCGTCGTGGCTTGGCGGTTGCTGCGCTCCGGGGCACACACCATGTGGTGCGGGTCCGGCGGATCTCTGCCGTTCCGTGAGCCGCTCCCCTGCGGGGTGGTGGGAAGCGGCCGGACGCAACGTCAGCCCTCCAGGGCCTCGGTGAGCATCGCGACGTGGGCGGGGAACACCTCGCCGTCGAAGTAGGTCGCCAGCGCCTCGGCCAGCTCGGCGTAGGAGTCGGCCGGCACCCATTCCGCGCGGGCGGCGTCGTCGCCGCCGACCACGCGGGGGAACGCGGGGCGGGCCAGCACGCCCAGCGACGCGTGGCACAGCACAGTCACCATCCACGCCTCGTCACTGGCGCGGGGGTCCGGGACGTAGCGGGGCGGGGTCTGCGTCCACCGCGCGCGGACCGTCAAGCCGGTCTCCTCGGCCAGCTCGCGGGCGGCGGCCTGTGCCGGGGTCTCGCCGGGGTCGACATGCCCGCCGGGGATGGCCCACCCGTGCCCGTCCGTGCGTTCCACCATCACGATCCAGCGGCGCCCGTCCCAGTAGTCGGTCACCGACATCAGCGCGTCGGCGGCGAGCGCTTCGCCCCAGTGGCCCAACTCGTTGCGGCCGTAGCGCACCGCGGTCTTCTCGCACGGGTTGACCGGGCGCCTGTCGATCACGGCGAACGAGATCGCCGCGGCGGCCTGCCGCGCCGTCCAGTCGATCCGTGTCGGGTCGTCGATCGGGTCGGCCCATCCGTCGCGGACACCGGCGGTGAGCACGTCGGGGTGGGTGTAGGTACGGGTGGTCATCTCCGGAGTCGTCATGTCAGGCAACCTCTCCCAGGTCAATGGCGGACAGTTCAGAAGCGGACAGGACGCGGGCCTCGCGACGCAGCGCGGCCAGTTCGTGGGGCAGGAGACCGGCCCAGACGCCGTGGGCGGGTGGGATGCGCAGGGCGTAGTCCAGGCACAGGTCCCAGACCGGGCAGGACTCGCACACCTCGCGTGCCACGTCCTGACGGGCGCGCCGGTCGGCGGCCGGCTCGATCACGAACGCGTCCGGACCCATGTGCAGGTCCGGGTCGTGCCGGCAGTCGCCGCGCGCGGCCAGCTCGTTCAGCAGGTCCGCCAGCGGCAGAAAGACCGGGCGAACGGACATGGACACCTCCGGTTTCGGGGACCGTGATCGGTCGGGGTCGCGGACCTCGGCGGCGTACTTGGTGGTCTGTGCGCCGGGCCGCTCGGACGTGGGGCGGGTCGTGGTCATCGCTGATCAGCCCAGCGCGCCGGCGAAGGCCGTGATCGCATGGATCACCTTGTTGACCAGCTCGGCGGCCTTCTCCGGGTTGTTGACGGCGAAGATGATGACTGCCACACCGGCAAGCCACTGCGGGATCTTGCTGGACTGCTGCGGGAACATTTGGTGCTCCTCTGTCGAGCAACCGTCTTAAGACGGTGCATCTGTATTGGGACAGTAAGCCGCGCCCGGGGGGCTGTCAACCCTCCGTCTCAAGACAGTTGGGTTAGTGTGTGAGCTGTGGCGAAGCGGGATGATGACCAGCTACCGAGTCGGCGCCTCGCGGCCTTGCTGCGGGCAGAGATCGGGGAATCGGGCCGGTATGCGGCCGGTGAGCGGCTGCCCTCGTATCGCCAGCTGGCGGTAGAGCATGGAGTCGCGGTGAATACGGCGTCGGCGGCGGTCCAGCTGCTTGCCAATGAGGGGCTTGTTGAGATTCGGGCAGCTAGCGGCGCCTACGTCTGTGTGCCTCCGGCGGATGACGAAACCGAGCGGCGAGACCTCCGGACAGAGCTGGTCAAGCTCCACGAGCGTCTTGGCGAAGCGCGCTCCGAACTCGACACAGCCGAGCAAATCGCTAGAGACCTCCTTAAGCGGCTCCCGCCTGATGAAGGTCCGCATTGATCGACTCCTCGCGCGAACTATCGACGGCGGATCGCCTGCCTGGTTAGCCTTGGACACGCAACTGAGCTTCGCCCCTCCCTGATGGGCTCAACAGGGCGCACGGGGGGGTGCAGATGTGCACTCGGAGACGTGGGATGGCTGCCAGGACCCCGAACGATCGCCTCGCAAGGCTCATGGCAGACGCCGGCTTCGACTCACACAAGGCGTTCGCGCGCGCCGTTCTGGAAGAGTCGCGGCTCGCTGGCGAACCTTTGAGACGGTGCGATCACACCTACGTTGCCCGCTGGCTTGACGGAATGGTCCCTCGCGGCAAGACGCCTTCATTCATTGCATCCGCGCTTGGGAGAAAGCTTCGCCGCACGGTAAGTCCGACGGAATTCGGCATGGCGACAGCCGGTGGTGCCATGTCGCCAGATCTGGGACTGACCTATCCGGAGAGCATCGCCGAAGGTGCCGAGAATATTATTCGACTGTGGCGCGCCGACCTCGATGAATCATCTCTTGTCCTGAAGAGCAAGATAGACCCTAAAGCATGGGGTGAGGCGTCTCTTCGATGGCTCGTCAATCCAGAGGTGATCAACCGGGGCATGTCATCCAGCGGTGCGGGTGTCGGCGAATCTGACGTCAACCGGTTCCGGGTGACCACTGACGTATTCTCGCAGTTGGACAATCGGTACGGAGGCGGCCATGCCCGCCAGGCCCTGGTGCAGTACTTAGCGACTGACGGCGAACGGCTATTGCGGGGCAAGTGCACCGATGTCGTACGTCAAAATCTGCTTAAGGCAGTTGCGGAAGCCACCCTTCTTGCGGCTTGGATGTCGTACGACAGCGGCCTGCACAGCCTCGCGCAGAGATACTTCATTCAAGCACTGAGTCTCGCTCAGGCCGGCGACAACCGGTTACTTGCAGCGAGCATTCTGGATGCGATGAGCCATCAAGCAACGTTCGTCGGACGCTATCGGGAGGCGGTTAATCTCGCACGCGCGGCTAGGACCGGGACGCAAGCGCTGGCGACGCCCACCTTGACCGCTCATTTCCTCGCGATGGAAGCACGCGCGCTCGCCCGGCTCGGCGATGCGCGCGCATGCGATCTAGCCCTATCCGAAGCGGTTACTGCCTTCGAACGGCGCAGGCCAGAGGATGACCCCGAGTGGATCCAGTACTTTGATGACGCGGAACTCTCGGCCGAGTTCGGGCATTGCTTCCGTGACCTCGGCCGGCCAGTAGACGCCTCACGGTATGCCGACCAATGCTTGGGGACCATCGACGATGGCGTCTACCTGCGCAGCGACTTCTTCGCAACCATGGTCCTTGCGGACTCTCATCTCAACGCGGGCGAGTCGGAGCGTGCATGCCTAGTTGCTCTTCAAGCGCTCAAAACGGGCGAGGAACTTCGGTCCGCTCGTTGTGTGAGTTACCTGCGAGAGTTCCGCGAACGGCTTACTGCAGTCGGCAAGAGTTCAACCGTCACGGGCTTTCATGAACAAGCAAGAGAGTCGCGTCTTTGGCGTATAGCTTCGTCGCCGAGCGGCTAGCTATTACCATGGCTTCCAGTCTCGCCTACTGCCGCCGGTCCGGAGAGTCTCAATTCTCTTCGCGGCCTCGGTGGCGGTCTCTTCGTTCTCGTCTGCCTTCTGGGCAAGCCAGGTCACCATCAAGAACTCTCGAATGTCACGCATAACGGGGTACCCCGACCACGTCATGACATCGAAGCCGTAGGTGTTAGCGAATGCTTCGTACTCGCTACGCGTGTGCCAACCAAAGTGCTGATAGTAGAGGGCGGTAAGCACTAGGTCCCATTCTCTGGGGCCCGTAGCGAAGCTGTCCAAGTCCATCAGGGTTGGGATGCCGTTCCGGTCTCGAAGCACGTTCCCGACGCTCGCATCCCCATGAATTACCCCGGTCGGCAACTCGAAATTTAGCTTCAACCACTCATCTTTCAACTCGCCGAGCCGTTGCAGCAAGAATTCTCGACTCTCGGATTTCAGTGCAGCGCTTCGCTTGATCCGCTCGCTTGCTTTGGCGAACGGCTCTAGAGGCGGAAGGTTTAGGTCGGGGGGCGCATCAAGTGAGTGAAGTTTACGGATGACGCCTGCGATCTCATCTGTGGTGGCCCAGTCGTCGGGGCCATCAGTGACCGCCAGCCAGAATGTCACCGGGCGCCCGTCCACTATGACGGGCTGTTTCACGTCGATAGCTCGGACGGCGGGGTAATCCGCAGATTCCAGCCAGCGAGCAACGGCGATAGCGCGCTCTGACTCTTGAGTATCCGTCCCCCTGTGAGAGATGCGCGCAATTACAGAACCGTTCACCCGGTAAACGGCGTTCGACCCTAGCCGCATGAGGTGCGCCCCCTCGGGGGGCAGCCCTACGGCCTGGCATGCTCGCGTCAGGGTCATGGCGGTGTTCTCCGGGGTGAACACGTCCTCGTCCGTGCCTTGGGCCTTGACCCGCTGGGTTCGCCTCACGCTTCCTCCCCATGGGTGTCGCCGACTCTGCCTCTGATCACGTCGGGGCCGCCGCACCCCTACCTACATCTTGCTACCAAGGATTCAAGCACGGAGGGGAGGGAGCGTCGTTCTCACGGTGCGCCGCGGACCGCTACGAGGGGGTGGCTACGGCATCGGGCGTCCGGAGCGGTGCCGTAGGTGATGCCCTGAACTCATTGCCGCCTTGACTTAGCAGCGATTATGAGGCGGCATCACGTGTTAACGATGAGGCCGGTAGCGCCTTCTCCTGGCTCAATTCTCCATCCTGCCGGAAGGGTAGGGGGTGAGCTTAGATCTGCAACAGCAGCGTCCGCAAAATCAACTGCTTGCTTAAAGGTCGCTTTACTGAAGTCTGCATTACCGGAGAACGTTGCACTACGAAAACTGACGTCGCCAGAAAAGATTGCCCCGTCCAGACTGATTTCTGTAGAGAAGGTAGCCAGACTGAAGTCGGCCGCCCTTGAGAAAACCAATTCACCGAACTCGTCGAACCAGCCGCTTGTGGTCTCGTCCAACTCGTGCGCAGGGTCTCGCTTAAACATCGTTGCATTGAATTCGGTATATCCAGAAAAGGTTGATCCTCGAAACGTGGCCCTCTCGGAGGATGTCATCTGGGAGAAGAGGGCTGGTCCCGCGAAGGTCGCGCCATTAAAGCTGAAGCTCTTGGAAAAAGTCACCCCACCAAAGTTCGTGACGTTCGAGAAGGTTGCCCGCTCGAAACTAGTCTGCATAGAAAAGCTTGCCCCACCGAAGTCAGTCTGTCTTGAGAATATCGCCCGCCCAAAATTGGCGCTACCGGCAAAAGTTGCCTCCATAAAGAGTGTAAGGCCGGAAAAAATTGTATCATCAAACCTCGCTTCCCCGGCAAGGTTCAATCCTCTGAAGTCAGTCGTTCCATGGAAAGTCGCTCCACTGAGACGCGCACTGGACAGCGTGCAATTAGAGAGATCAAAGGTGAGAAGAGTTGCACCTGTAAGATCCAGGTCCAATTTGTTCCATGGGACTCTGGCGTCAAATTTTAAATGGTCCAATAGGATACGCTGGGCAGTGAGACGCACCTGACGCTCTTCATTCGGGTTAGGGGTAGTGGTGGGTTGCGCGGCGGGGCGAGCATTACCGCGAACCGCGTGATAGCGCCGGGCCGCCGCGCGTTGCGCGGCTTCGGGATCGGCTTCGCGGGTGGGGTCGAGAGGCGGCGTGTAGGGCATACGCAGATATGCGCAAATAATGTTGACGATCGTCTGCCGATGCGACGGGTCATTGTTAGCTAGACGTTCTAGCGTATAAAGGGCAGTCAGACGAACCGGAGCCTTATCAGATCCGAGTTGCTCGGCGGCAGCGTTATAGAGCTCGGTGACACGGCGCTCGGCAGCATCATAATCCGACAGTGTGGTCGCGATCTCGGCGTGCCGCTGCCGACGAAACGCTAGTAATAGGCCGACTGCAGCGCCCGCTCCAGCGCCGGCGGCCAGGCCAGTGCGTACGGCATCCACACGTACCTTTGCCCGGTCTGTTCCCTCCCTGGCGTGATCGGCAGTGTTCAGCAGCCAGGCGGTGGTCAGCCAGATCGCAGCTCCTGCAGCTGCAGCTGCAGCCAGCATCCAGAACCCCGCGGCTAGCGGCCTCAATTGCGGCCGCTCCCCCCGGCGTATCCTCCACCGCCGTACCGGTTCCAGCACAGGGACCTCCCACCTACTCGGCTTGTTTCGGTCGGCTCCTCGGCCACCCCGCCGTCATTCGGACGCGCGCGCGCTCCGTGTGGTTGCCGTGGTGGATCTCTATCGTCAAGGGACTCTCGAAGACGGGGTGTCACGGAGGTTGCGGACTCCGACCAGGCGCCGCTGACCGGTTCCCGACTTGCACGGGGACCCCCGCACGGGGCCTCTCGACGAGCTATCGCGGGCAGGCAGGTGCCGCCCGTCCGCCGGTCCAGGCTACAAAGCCCCGCCCCCACGTAAGTCCGGAACCGTCCAGTTTCGGCCACGTCAAATGGTCTAAACGACTTCGCCTACAGCCTACCTCTACTAGAATCTGTCTTTATGAACGACCCCAAGGAGCAAGATACTCCAGACGACTTTTCAGTTGACGAATCGTCTAGCCTGAAACAAAGCGAACGCTGGCTTTCTGGTGCACTCGGAACACTCTTCGCTGCCGCAGGCGTAGCGGCAACCTTCTTCACCAAAAATCAGGCTGGCACTACTGCGCTCATTATCGTTAGTGGAATACTTGTGTTTCTGGCGACCACAGGAACACCTATAATACGGGCCAAATATGGCGATAAAGAGATAGAATTTTCAAAGAGGCGGGGGCGAGCGGTAGCTGATGCAGTGAAAGATGAACCCGAAGAAGTTGCAGAACGAGCTGTAAATGCCCTAGAGCAAGTCGATCCAGTTGCGGCAATTGAGGTCATCAAAGCGCGGAGTTCTATGCAGGAACGTGCTCGGGCCTATGAGCTTAGACTTGAAGCCAGCTTGCTTGAGATCATCAGCAATCGACAAATTTGGCTTGCTCGTAGAGTTCAGCACTTTGGTTTCGATTTCCAAGTGGAAAAAAATGGAGAGGTGATCGGAATAGAGGCCAAGTATACACACAATGGCAAAGTTGGAGCTCGCGTCGTCTATGAGGTCTTTGGCGCGGCTCACGCAAACGAAGTTAGTAGAGCCATTATAATCTCCAACGTGGAGCCTACACTTGCAGCCCAAGATGCCGCAGCGAAGAGCAATGTTGTTACCATAGTTCATTGGCGGGGGCCGGGAGATGATGCCGCACTTGCACAAGCACTCGAAATAGAGCCATAAAATTCATGCCTAAAACGATTAGGTAACCAATCGAGCGACGATCGTCCGTCACTGGGTGATCAGGGACTTTGCTAGATGTTCTTCCTGGACAGCGCCTAAGAAATGTGAAGTAGGAATGTTGATCGGTACCTGGCGCGATGCCGGACGGTCGGAAGGGTGCAGTGAGATGACGGGGTTGGAGCTGGCTGCGGCAGGTGCGGCGGCGGCGTGGTTATGGCGCAAGTGGCGCCGGGTAGCAGGGCGCGCAGACGCTGAGGTGGATGCGGCATTGGATGCGGGGATGGATCGGCTACATGAGGTCGTGGCTGTCAAGCTAGGCCCTGATACGGCGCTGATGAAGCTGCAGCAGGAGGCACGGGAAGGTGAGGCGGATGAGCCTCCGCCAGTGACGTTGGAGCGGGTGCGGCTGGCCATTGCCGATGCTGCCGCCGACGACGCCGACTTTGGGGCCGCCGTAGATGATGCCGTGGCCAGCCTTGAGGAGGCGGCGAGAGTCTCGTGTAAGGCATCGGCCGGGGATCACGGGCTGGCGGCCGGTGGGAACGTGCGGGTGTCTGCAGATCGCAACAGTTTGGCAGGCGGGGTGGTGGATATCGATGGAGCAGTGTCGCTGGGGACACCGCCGGTTCCACCAAACCCTCAGTTGCCAGGTCCAGAGCGGGACTGACTGCACCTGGCGAGGTATCGACTGGTCCATGCTTGACGGCGGCGCACGCGATAGTGGCCGACCGTGGTTCAACCGCGATCGGCGCGTTTCATCCGTCGCAGCGGGAGGTGGCGACACGGCCAGTGCGGCTGTCGCCGCGGCCAGTTCATTTGGCTGGGCGAGAAGATCTACTAGCTGCTGTACGCCATCGTCTGCGCCACGGTCCCGGTGTCCGCGTGGTGGCGTTGCACGGGCTGGGCGGGGCCGGCAAGACAAGTGTCGCGGTGGAGTACGCGCACCGGCATCAGCATGAGTACGGGCTGGTGTGGCAGGTGGAGGCCGAGGAACCGGCAACCCTCACCGCGCAATTCGCCCAGTTGGCAGCGCTGCTGGGCGCGCGGCAGATAGCGGATGCGGCCGACCCGGTCCATCAGGTGCATGCGGCGCTGGCGGCTCGTTCGGATCGGTGGCTGCTGCTGTTGGACAATATCCCCAACCAACGGGCTATCCGGGAAGTCCTACCGCCGACCGGGAACGGAGATGTGCTCGCGACCTCTCGTTCGGGACACTGGCCGACCGAGGCAGGAATGCCCGTGCCGGTCCTGCGGCAAGGCGACGCGGCCGGGTTCTTGCTAGCGCGAACCGAGCAGACCGATCGGGCGGCAGCGCAGGAACTAGCCCAGGAACTGGGTGCATTGCCGTTGGCGATGGAACAGGCCGCCGCCTACATCCTAGCCACGGGCAAAACTCTCAGAGCCTACCTGGACTTGCTCGCCCTCCATCGGGTGACGGTCCTTTCACACGGCGACCCTCAAGGTTATGACGCACGTGTTGCTTCGACCTGGTCTGTCGCCTTCGACAGGCTGGAGCAGACCACCCCCACGGCAATCGCACTGCTGCGGCTGCTGGCCTGCTACGCGCCGGACGCCATCCCTCTCAACCTGCTCTTTCCCACCGAGCACGCTAGCCTCGCTGCTCCCGCCGGACAGGGCGGCCTTGATGCTGAGGAAGCGACGGTAGCAACGCAGACGGCTGCGCTTTGTCGCCCATTGGCGCTTGACGAAGCGGTAGTCGCGCTGGGCAATTACTCACTCATCAGCCCGCCGGTCGACGGAACTGTGTCGGTGCACCGGCTGGTGCAGGCGGTCACCTTGGACGCCCTCACCCCGACTGCCCGAGCGGCCTGGCGCAACACCGCCGCTACCCATCTGGAGCAGGCCTTTCCCGATGACCCCACGGCCAGACCGCACTGGGCGGCCTGCGCGGCGCTACTCCCCCATGCCCGTGCGGTCTTGCCACCAGACTCGCGCGGATTCCTGGCCGTCCTGGACTATCTGTGCGCTAGCGGGGACTATCGCACTGCTGTCTCACTTCATCATGCCCGCCACCGACACCGCGTCGCCACTCTCGGTCCTGACCACCCCCAGACGCTTATCGCCCACACCAACCTCGTCTTCTGGACCGGGGAGGCGGGAGACGTGGTCGCGGCTCGCGATGAGTTCGCCGCGCTGCTACCCCAGCACGAGCGCGCATTCGGGACCGACCACTCCAACACGCTCACCGCTCGCGCCAACCTCGCCCGCTTCACTGGGCTAGCAGGAGATCCGAGCGCGGCCTGCGACCAGTACGCCGCGCTGCTACCCCACTACGAGCGCGCATTCGGGGTCGCCCACCCCGACACGCTCACCGCTCGCGCCAACCTCGCCTTCTTGACCGGGAAAGCAGGGGATGCGATCGCGGCCCGTGATGAATTCGCCGCGCTGCTACCCCACTACGAGCGCGCATTCGGGGTCGCCCACCCCGAAACGCTCACCATACGCGCCCACCTCGGACAATTCACCATGAAGGCGGGAGATTTGAGCGCAGCCCGCGACCAGTACGCCGCGCTGCTACAGGACCGGGAGCGCGTGTCCGGGCCCGACCACCCCCAGACGCTCACCGCTCGCGCCAACCTCGCCTTCTTGACCGGGAAAGCGGGAGATCCGGTCGCAGCCTGTGCCCAGTTCACCGCGCTGCTGCCCGACCTTGAGCGAGTCTACGGGCCCGACCACCCCCACACACTTGGCGCTCGCACTCAACTCGCCCGCTGGAGCAAGCCGGAGCTGGCGAGTTAGCTACATGCCAAGCCAACCGCCCCGACTGCGACAGGCATCCATGAGCACGGAACATAGACAGGCCAGGGGAAATCGACGTTCCAAATCCCCATCTCTGGGTAACCAACTGAGTAACTACGGCACGAGACGTTCTTGGACTTCGATGGACTGTCGTGTACCAGCCACGTGTGCCAGTGTCGGCCTCGAGAATGGTCCAGAACGGTCTAAAATGCCTGGGGGTCAAGGGGTCGTGGGTTCAAATCCCGCCGTCCCGACAGAGAAGTACCAGCTCAGAGGCCGTTTCCTCCACACGGAGGACCGGCCTCTTGATCGTTTGCTAGCCGTTCGTTAGTGAACCCAGCCGCCCCACGCGGCACTCACCCGGTTCACACAGGACAAGGAAGACCGGTCTCCACCCGCTCCGGCACACCGGATGTTCACACGTCCCGCCACCCGCCTGCCCGCCCCTCGGCAAGCCGGGATCAACCGATCCCCCGATGACCAGTACAGGCCGCCCCAGCCGATCGGCACCGCAAGGTCATCTCACGGCGGCCGGGCCCCCTCCACGGAACCGTTCGTCCGCCGCCACATCAACGTGACCGGCACCTGCTCCTTCAGCCGGCCCGACCTCGGTCCCACCGGCGTCCGCGCGCTCCGCGACACCGACCAGCCCGACTGGAATGAAGATCAGTCATAGTGCTTGCCACTGGATCCGCCGCAGGTCGCCGGAAGGCAAGGGCGCCGGTCTTTCCACGGATCCGGCGGTGGAGTGGACGGCGTCCGCCTCGTCCCCGTCGTCCGATGCCGCCAGGCCGCCGCTCGCCTTGAACCCATCCTCCTCGGGGTGTCTGAGAGGTCCCCGATGGGCTCCGGGGTGTGGTCGGGCTTCGCGGCGGGCCGCGTCGGCGGCCGA
The DNA here is from genome assembly GCF_008923365.1 of Actinomadura montaniterrae. GTDB lineage: Bacteria > Actinomycetota > Actinomycetes > Streptosporangiales > Streptosporangiaceae > Spirillospora > Spirillospora montaniterrae. Next base: position 265,181 of record NZ_WBMR01000001.1, on the reverse strand, counting down.
TGAACGGAGGTAAGGGGTTCAGCTGTTCTTGAAGGGGTTGAGGGTCTTGCCGGCGAGGTAGGCCAGGCGGATGGGCAGGGGTTTCATGGCGGCGGCGGAGATCTTGTTGACGAGTCCGGGGACGCACACGGGTTTGCCGTTCTGGACGGCTTTCCAGCCTGCGGCCACGACGGCTTCGGGTTGCTGCCACAGGATGCCGGGGAGGTGGTTGGCTTTGTCGCGAGTGCCCATGACGTCGTGGAATTCGGTGTGGGTGAAGCCGGGACACAGGGCGGTGACGTGGATGCCGTGCGGCTTGAGCTCCATGTCGAGGGCTTGTGAGGTGTTGAGGACATAGGACTTGATGCCGGTGTAGAGCAGGCTGGCTGCGGGCGGGGCGAACGCGGCGACGGAGGACAGGTTGACGATGCGGCCCCAGCGGCGTTCCTTCATGCCGGGAATGACGTGGTGGGCGAGTTCGGTCTGGGCGGTCACCATCAGCTGGATCTCTCCGGCGAGAGTGTCCCAGGGGGTGTCGGCGAACGCGGTCTTGCCCGACAATCCGGCGTTGTTGATCAGGACGTCAATGTGCAGGCCCTGCTCGTCAGCATGTCGCAGGATCACTGCGGGGGAGGCGGGGTCGGTGAGGTCGGCGGCGAAGACCTCACATCGGACCTTGTGCTGTTCGGTGAGCTGGGCGGCGAGTTCACGCATGCGGTCGGCGCGGCGGGCGACCAGCAGGAGCTGGTAGCCGCGGGCGGCCAGGTGGCGGGCGAAAGTCGCGCCGATGCCTGCGGAGGCGCCGGTGATGAGCGCGGAGCGGGGGGCGGTGGTCACGTCAGGGTTCCTTCGGTCGGGCTGATGGTGAGGGGGCCGCTGCCGGGGAGCCGGGTGATGAGGTCGGCGCCGAACAGGGTCGCGGGCGTGTGCGCGCCGAGGCGGGGGGCGGTGGCGGCGAGGAGGTCGGTGACGGCGGTGAGGGCGCCGTCGATGGTGAGGCGGTAGGGGTTGGCCGTGGTGATGCGGGCGGTGGCCCGCCGGCCGGCCGGGTCGGTGGTCTCGCCCCACACGTGGGCGCTGCTGGTGGCCCGTTGGTTCACGTCAGGGCCTTTCACCGTCTTGTCGATCAGCTTGTGCGCGGCGGCGCGGACGCGGGGACGGGCCAGCAGTCCGGTGAACCGCCTGCTGATCCGGGTGCTGCGGATCAGCGAGGAAGGCATCGGGAGGTACACCTCGATGTTGGGGATCGCGGTGCTGTGGTGGGCGCTGTGGAGGTCGGCGGCGGGAAAGCCGAGCGCGGGTTTGGTGCCGTTGCCGAAGTCGATGCGGGCGGTGCGTCCGCCCAGCCGAGTCGGGATGATCTGGCCGTCGATGCGGACGCGGCCTCCGGCAGCCATCCCGTCCAGGATCGTCTTGGCGGTCCCCGGGGACAGCGCCAGCGGCAGGTCGAACCCGAGCCGCAGGTGGGTGGCCTCGGGCATGGCCCGGTGGAGGGCGGCGGCGAGGCAGTCGGTGGGGATGACGTCGAAACCGACTCCGGGACAGACAACGACACCAGCAGCACGGGCCTGGCCGTCGATCTCGCGGGCGTAGGCGCAGACGTCCATCTCGCCGGTGATGTCGAGATAGTGGGTGCGGGTGCGCACGCACGCGTCGATCATCGGGGGGGGCGCCGTCACCGAGAACGGCCCGGCGCAGTGCAGCACCACGTCGACGCCGGACAGCCGCGCGTCGGCGTCGCACAGGTCGAAGATCCGGTAGTCCAGGCCCAGGTCCTCGGCCAGCGGCTTGACCGCCGTGAGGTTCCGGCCGGCGAGGACCGGTTCCAGGCCCCTCTTGCGCGCCTCCCGGGCGATCAGCTCACCGGCATACCCGTTGGCGCCGTAAAGCAGCCACTTCGTCACCGGGCGGCCTCTTTCGGGCCGGGCAGTTCACGCGGACCCGGGGCGAAACCGCGGCGAGCGCTGCCGATGTCACCGCGGTAGGCGCCGACGGGCCCGGTGAGCAGGAAGGGCAGGGGGATGCGGCGCTGCCGTGCGGTGAATCCCCACGTCCCGATGCCCAGATAGACACCGGGCGCCGCGCGGCGGACCTCGTCGACCATGTTGATCGCCCCGCACATCGAGGCGTAGGCGCGGTAGACCAGCGTGTAGGCGGGACGGCCGTCATAGCGCGACGGTGCGATGAGCGTGTGCATCGCATAGCGCTGCCGGACGCGGCCGAACTGGCGGAAGGTGTTGTAGCCGCGCCCGGTCCGGCCGTCGACGGGCCGGAACGCCTTGCACAGCCACGGCGCCAGCGGATTCGACACCGTGCCGCGCCCGGTTACCGAGGCGACCAGGTTGGGCTGGGCCAGCAGCCGGGCGGTGTACTCCCCGTCCATCTCCTCGATGGACGGGGCGGGCAGCGTGGCGAAGAACGCCAGCAGCCCGGTCGTGTCCAGCCCGAGCAACTCGGCAGCCGCGTGGTCGGTCTCCATGGGGGCCCACCTCACTTCTTGAACGGTCTTCAAGAGAACCTAACGCCTTCTTGAGGGCCGTTCAAGATAGGGTGTGGGGGTGCCCCGGAACCGACGCCCCCAAGACCGCGAGGAGAAACGCGAGGAGATCCTCGCCGCCGCCCAGCGGCTGTTCATCGACGACGGCTACGAGTCGGCGTCCATGGGCCAGATCGCCAAGAGCGCCGGCGTCACCGTCAACACGATCTACTGGTACTTCCGCGACAAGGACGACCTGCTCGTCGCCGTCCTGGACCGCCTGCTGGCCGAAGCCCTCGCCCAGTACACGACCATCGCCGACCGGCCGCTCGGCGACCGACTCCTGTGGGCCCTCGACCAGCTCGAACGGCTGCACGGCCTCGTCAACACCGTCCACACCCGCGCCCCGGCCTCACCCGCCGTCCACGCCTGGCACACCGGCTTCCACCAACTCGCCGACACCCTGGTCGCCGACGACCTCCGCAAAGCCGGCGCCGCCGAAGCCGACCTCCCCGCCATGACCGCGATCGGCACCTTCGTCATCGAAGGCCTCCTCACCCACCGGCCCGACGATGCCGGCAAACGAGCCGTGATCGACCTCCTCGTCCACAGGCTCACCACCGCGCCGACCCGAACCTGACCGGAAGCCATCTCACCGCACCACGCTGGCCGGCATCGCAACGGCGAGCGGCGGCGACGCCTCCACCCTGGGTGGGGTGTCTGAGAATCGTTCGATTCTTCGACACCCCACGCGCAGTCCTCTTCACTGCCCGAGCGCCCCGGAAATCTGTCGGTAAAACGCGTTGAGAACTTCGGGTGTTCAACAACACCGACAGCACCGTTTTTCCTGCACTTTCCAGTTGTGACGACGTTCCCGGGCGATGCCCCGCCTTCCGCGGTGATCCGCCAGGCCGCCGACGATCTTCTCGGCGCCGAGCCCGCGATCCTCACCGGCGCGCTCGTCGGATACGCCCGGGTCTCCACCAAAGACCAGCGACTCGACCGCCAGCCCCTGGCCTTTAAGGCCGCGAGCTGCATCCGGATCTTCGCCGATAAGAAGTCCGGCAAGGACGCCGAGCGCGAAGAACTCGCCAGGCGCTATCTGCCTGCGGCCCGGCGACACCCTGGCCGCTCCCTCGCTGGACCGGCTCGCCCGCTCCCTGCGGGCCCTCATCACGATCGTCGCCGACCTGCGCCGCTGCGGCGTCGGGTTCCGATCCCTGAAAGAGGCCCTCGACATCACCACGCCGGACGGCCGCCTGGTCTTCTACGTGTTCGCCGCCCTCGCGAGTTGATCCGCGAACTCATCATCGAAGGCACCCACGAGGGCCTGGCCGCTGCCAAGGCCCGCGGCGTCCGCCTCGGCCGGCCGCCTCCATAACGCCCGAGCAGATCCGACACGCCCGCGCGCTGCTCACCCAGCCCGACGCGACCGTCTCCCCCATCGCCCGCCTCCTGGGCGCCAGCCGCTCCACCATCTACAAGTACGTGCCCCAGAGGGACAAGGGCGGGTCCCGCGTGTGAGGAGACGATGAACGTCACGTCGCTACTACTGCAGCACCTCTTTCCGGACTGGTCGATCACCCTGGACCGAGAAGGCATCTGGAGAGCGACGTCCGGCCCGGTCCGGATCGCGTGGCCGAGGCCCTGGGCGGTGCTGGTCACCCGCGTCTTCGACGAACCCGACCTGGGCCGCGCCCGGGCGCTGATCGACGATCTGTTCAGTGCCGGAGCGGGCCTGCCGCCCGCCGACTGGCTGATCGCCGCGCACTTCTACTGCAGCCTGGACGGCAGCCAGGTGCTGAACTACGCGCTCTGCACCAGCGCCCAAGACCACTAGGCCGCCATCGAGCATCGGCCGCCCGCCCTGGCCGACGCCCCGGACTGGCAGCGCGCCCAGACCACGCCGGGGCTGCACTCCAACACCTTCCAGCGGTACGGGCCCCGCTGCTCCTGCACCCCTGGCTTCGGAGCCAGGCGGACGGCGCCAAGGCGAGGAGCGGCGTTTGCGCTGTTCCGGCCGCCCCTTGAGAACATCATCCCGCCTGGTCTCGCTTCTTCCATTCGGCGACGACGGCCTCGACGTGTTTGCGGATGTCGTCACTGCGATCGGTGCTGCCGTTAGCAGTGACCGCCGTGCCGCCGCCGGGCGGGGCTCAGACGACGGTGAGTCCCAACTCGGTGCAGGCCCGGCGGAACGTTTCGAGACCGAAGGCCTCGATGGGGCCGACCACTCCCGGGGTGAGGTCGGGGTGGGTGGTGATGTGGTGGGCGGCCCAGGCGATGAGTTCGCCGGTCAGGCTGTAGGGGTTGGATCCCTGGAGGTGGACCTCGGCGAGGGGCCGACTGCCCGGGGCGCCGCTCGAGGCGACAGCGACGACATGGGACGGGATACGGGCGCGCATTTCGGCGTCAGGACCGCCGGAAGGGCCGAGCAGGAGCGGGCGCGAAAGGACGTCGGTCAATCGACGGCCCGCGGGCAGGCGCACGGCGGTGTTGGCGAGACCCGAGATGAGCGAGAGCGGGCGGCTGAGCGCGGGGAACCACCCGTTATAGACCGAGACCTCCTCCAGGCCCGGAAATGCCTCGGGCAGGAACAGCACCTCGGTGCCGGAGACAAGGAATGCGGACTTGCGGCGGCCTCCGACGGTGAAGCCGTGGACGCGGGAGGCGGTGCGCTCCTCGACCAGCCGGTTCCGGTACCAGCGCGGCGAGGGAAGCGTCAGGCCGTCGCGCATGGTGGCGCGGGTGCCGCCGCTGATCCCGCGCCAGAGCGGGCCGCTGGCGAAGTAGCCGATGCGGAGCGCGCGTGCAGCGTCGCCCGCTTCCAGGGCGGCGAGCGTTCCGGCCAGGACGCCGGGGACGTAGTCGTAGCCGAAGGCGGGCAGCATCACCGCGCCCGTGTCACGCGCACGCTCGTGGTGCCGGTCGCGCAGGGTGCGGACGAAACCGACCTCGCCGGTGGAGTCGATGTAGTGGGCGCCGGCGTCGGCGGCGGCCTGCGCGACGGGGTAGCCGAAGCGCTCGAACGGGCCGACGGTGGTGATCAGGACGTCGCCGCGCTGCAGATGCTCCTGCAGGCCGGCGGGCTCGGTGGCGTCCACGATCACGTGGTCGAGCCCGCCTGAACGCTCGGCGAGGGCCGTCACCGCGGCGGCGTTGCGTCCGGCGATGGTCGGTTCCACTCCGCGGCGCAGAAGGGCGGCCAGGACCAGGTCACCGGTGTAGCCGGTGGCGCCGAGCAGGATGATGCGGCCGGTCATGGGCTGTGCTCTCCCTCGGGACGTTCACGCCGACATGGCGGCACGGAATTGCGCGGAAGGACGAAGGGATCAGGCCCCGGCTGGAGCGTGCGGCGGGCGGTGCTCAGCGGGGCTGCGAGGTGAGGTCGTTCACGAGGCGGGCAGCGAGCCGCTCAGAGGAGGCGGGGTTCTGTCCGGTGTACAGGTTGCGGTCGACCACGATGAACGGTCGCAGCGGCAGGCGCGCCTTGACGTAGTCCGCGCCGCTCTCGCGCAAGCGGTCCTCCAGTAGCCAGATGGCCTTGCGGCCGAAGCTGTTGAACTTCTCCTCCAGGTTGGACAGGCCCGTCATCCGGTAGCCGGTGAACGGCCACGATCCGTCCTGGTTCTTGGCTGCGAACGCCGCGGCCGGTGCGTGGCACAGCAGCGCCAGCGGCTTGCCGGAGTGAAGGACGCGGGTCAGCAGTGCGCCCGAGACCGGGTCATAGGCCAGGTCCTCCATAGGGCCGTGCCCGCCGGGGTAGAAGACCACATCGAACTCGTCCGGGTCGATCTCCTCGAGTGTCCTGGGGCTGTCCAGTTCGGTCTGGATCGAGTCCAGGTAGCGTGCCACCTCGCGCAGCTTGGACGGCCTGCCGGCGGTGCGGGACATGCTGAGCCGGTCCAGCGTCGGCGCTTTGCCGCCCGGGGTCGCGATCGTGATCTCCCATCCGGCCTGGGTGAAGATCTTGTGCGGCACCGCCAGTTCCTCACCCCAGTAGCCCGACGGGTGCACCGCTCCGTCCCGCAGCGTCCACCGATCGGCTGCGGACACCACGAAGAGAGCCTTGGTCATCTCCCTGTCTCCCTCCGGTAGCGCCGGCTCCACCGACGATCCGGCTGAGAGGCCAAGAGCCGCGGCTGGACGACCGTCTGCCGATCGTGAAGGTCACGGCCGTGGCGACCGTCATCCGGATACCTCGGCACTCAATGTTTACACCATCCACATTAGGCCGGGGAGTGTGCAGTGTCAACATTGATCCTGGGCGCCGGCCACGCTCTTTGCCGGCGCCGCAGCACTCGCGAGCCACGTTGTTGACGGTGCTTACATTGCCGGATAGCCTCATGTATGCATTGCTAACATCAGCGTGAGGAGCTCCCGATGTCGTCAACCCAGCAGGACGTGGTCGAGGTCGAACTCGGCGGCCGCAGGGTCCCGGTCCCCAAGGACGGCCTCTACGACCGGTACCGGATGGCCACCGACCTCGACGAGGTCGCCCGCGATCCCCGCGTCAGCGGCGTGGACTTCTTCCGGCGGATGCCCAAGACCAGGGTCGATTCGTCGATCGGCGCCACACTCAGCCCGAACTTCTACTACCGCATCTCGACCGCCCGGCTGACGATGCTCGCCCGTTCCCGTGCGATCCGTGCCCGACTGCCCGTGGAGTTGGCGCCGCTGGAGATCGCGCCGGGTCTCGGGCTGGTCTCGGTCATGTTCTTCCGCTACGACGTCTGCGACATCGACTTCTACACCGAGGCCGCCGTCGGCATCGCCGTGCGACCGGCCCGGCACGGCCGGCTCGGGTTCGTCGACCTCCTTGCCGCCCTCAAGAACGAGAACCTCGATTCCTATGTGCTGTCGTTGCCGGTGAGCACCGACATCGCCCAGGTCCGCGGCCACGACGGCTACGGCTTCCCCAAGTGGGTCACCGAACTCGATGTCGACATCGACGGCGATCGGACGGCGGCGCGCGTCGCCAACGACACCGGCGGAACCGACCTGGCGTTCTCGGCGCCGACACCTGCCCAGACCCGTTACCCCAGCGGCCGGCGCGTCTCCACCCTGACCTCGTACACGACGATCAACGGCGCGTGGCACTCGACGCTGAGCCAGACCAACGTGCTCGCCGCCGGAACCGCGCACTTCCCGCGCGGCGCCGCTCTCCAGGTCGGCGAAGGCCGCTTGGCCGACGACCTGCGATCGCTCAAGCCCATCAAGAGCGTCCAGCTCGACGTCGTCACCGAAGGCCAACTCGCCCTGCACATGCCGGTCCCCACCTCGGTCCCTGACCGAAACTGAACAAGGAGCCCTGCCATGGCCACCCATCACGCCGGCCCGGCGCCCGTCGTGCCCAGCCCACTGCCGCCGTCGCTGACCCCGGCCCTCGTCAAGCGGCTGGCCCGGCGGGTCACCGCCGCGGCGAACGCCGCACGGATCACCACCAGCGCGCCCTACACCGGGACGCCGCTGGCCGACCTGCCGGTCTCGACGCCCGCAGACGTCGAGAGCGCCTTCGCGCGCGCCCGCACCGCCCAGCGGGACTGGGCCGGCATGTCCGTCCGCGAGCGCAAGAAGATCCTGCTGCGTTTCCACGACCTCGTCCTCGCCCGCCAGGACGAGGCGCTGGACCTGATGCAGGCCGAGAGCGGCAAGACCCGCCGCGACGCGTTCCTCGAGGTGACCGACATCGCGATCACCGCCCGATACTACGCGCGCAGCGCCGCCCGGCTCCTTGGGCCCAAGCGGCGCCGCGGCGCGATCCCGGTACTGACCCGCACCACCGAACTGCGCCACCCGAAGGGCGTCGTCGCGGTCATCTCGCCCTGGAACTACCCCCTCAGCATGGCCGCCGGCGACGCCGTCCCAGCGCTCATGGCCGGCAACGCCGTCGTCCAGAAGCCCGACACCCAGACCGCGCTCACCGCGCTGTGGGCACTCGACCTGATGCACGAGGCCGGCCTGCCGTCCGGCGTGTGGCAGATGGTGATCGGACGAGGCGGTTCCATCGGCGGCGCGCTGATGGCAGGTGCCGACTACATGATGTTCACCGGCTCCACCGCCAGCGGCCGCCGGATCGCGCGCGACGCCGGCGAACGCCTCATCGGCTCCTCCCTCGAACTCGGCGGCAAGAACGCCATGCTCGTCCTCGAGGACGCCGACATCGACCGGGCCGCCGACGGCGCCGTCGCGGCGTGCTTCCCCTCCGCCGGCCAGCTCTGCGTCTCCATCGAACGCCTCTACGTCGCCGAGGCCGTCCGCGACCGCTTCGTCGCCGCGTTCGTCGCCCGCACCAATGAGCTCCGCATCGGCGCCGCCTACGACTACAGCAGCGACGTCGGAAGCCTCACCACCCCCGCCCAGCTCAACACCGTCACCGCGCACGTCGACGACGCCGTCGCCAAGGGCGCCACCGTCCTGGCCGGCGGCAGGGCGCGGCCCGACCTCGGCCCGCTCTTCTACGAACCGACCATCCTCACCGACGTCACGCCCGACATGACGCTGTACGACAACGAGACCTTCGGGCCCGTCGTCTCGATCTACCCCGTCCGCGACGACGAGGAGGCGATCACCCGGGCCAACGGCACGCCCTACGGACTCAACGCCAGCGTCTGGACCCGCAACGGCGCCCGGGGCCGGGCCGTGGCCGCCAGCCTCCACGCCGGCACCGTCAACGTCAACGAGGCCTTCGCCGCCGCGTGGGGAAGCATCGACGCACCGATGGGCGGCATGGGCGACTCGGGCATCGGCCGCCGTCACGGGGCCGACGGGATCCTGAAATACACCGAGCCCCAGACCGTCGCCCACCAGCGCATCCACGGGTTCACTCCACCGGCTCGCATTTCACCCCAGACCTGGGCCCTCCTCATGACCACCGCGCTGACAGTGATCAAGAAGGCCGGCTCTCGTTGAGGCATCGCGGCCCGCGCTCGTCCGGCCGGTCGGCCCTTCTGCGCGGGCCCGCGTGCCCATCGCCTACCATGTGCGCGGCGCATACATCGACCGATCGGCGTAGGCGCCGTCGATAGAGGAGTGTGATCAATGGCGCGCGAAGGTGCCTCTTACCACCATGGCGACCTGCGCGCCGCCTGCCTGCAGGCGGCACGGGAGCTGCTCGAGGAGGACGGCAGCGCCGCGCTTTCGCTGCGGGCCGTGGCGCGGCGGGCCGGCGTGTCGGCGACGGCCCCCTACCGTCACTACGCCGACCGCGACGCACTGGTCTCCGCGGTCGCCGCGCAGGGCTACCGCGAACTCGCCGAGCACCTCAGCGCCGCTCACCCCTCGCCCGCCACCCCCGACGACCTCGCCGCGGTCGCCGTCGCCTACGTCCGCTTCGCGCTCGACCATCCGGCGCTGTTCCGGGTGATGTTCGCCGAGCCCTGCGACCCGAACAACGAGGAGCGGGTCAGCGCGACCATCGCCATCTGGGAGTATGTGCGCGCCATCGTGCACGGCACCTTCCCCGACGCGGATCCGGACGCCCTGTCGACCTCGATCTGGGCCCTGGTCCACGGCCTGGCGTTCCTGCACTTGGACGGCAAGCTCGACGCCTCCTCCCCCGGCGTGGTCGCCGACCAGGTCGGGGACGCCGTCCGCGCGCTCTTCGCCGCCTCGCCGGCGATGTCGCGGACGGCGACGACCCCGCCCACGCCGGAGAGTTGAGGTCGAGGGCCTGAACCCGCGCGGCAGGTCCTCGCTTGTGCGCGGCTCGCGGTCTTCTCGATGCGGTCCCGGAGTTCACGGTGCTCCCGGGGGCGGTTCATGCACACGGCACCGACCAGATCTCCGCTGTGCACGAAGCGGATCGACGCGTCGCGGCCGGCGAGATCGCCGGACACCACGGGCTCGCCCGCGAGACGTCCACAGATCCGGAGCTTGAGGTCGTACTGATCGGACCGGCACCAAGGGAGCGCCGTGTGCGGAGAACGCCGGCCGAGCATGTTCCGCGCGGCGGTGGCGCCCTGTGCCTGGGCGTCTGACCAGTGTTCGCGACGTCCCGCAGGGAGGCGTGCCACGTCTCCGGCCGCGTAGACGGCCGGATCGGACGTGGTCAGGCACGGGTCGACGAGGACGCCGTCGCCCACGGGCAAACCCTCCGTTTTGACCGCACCTGCTGCGCGCCCTCCCGTCCCACCGCCTCTGCATCGTCAACGCGACGCGCCTGATGATCACGGACGTCGGGAGCGTCGTCAGCACCGCGCCGGCCTTCCCCATCATCTCCCCGCCGGGCGTGGCCCATCTCGTCACCGGCTACCCGTACGCCCTGCCCAATGGCGAGCCTCTCGGCTCTGGCCGTGCTCTCCCGCCAAGGCTGGGACATTTCAGCCACGTGAGCACTGCTGGTGTACACCGACGACAGGTCCAACTCGATGTGCTGAGTCGGGCTCGGGCCACCCCACTCACGTTCGGCCGGTGCAACGGCCGTGGCGGCCTGAGTCGATGGAGCGTGGCGCCGTGGGATCAGGAAGGGCCTCGTTTGCCTCCAGGGGTGGATTGACCTGGTCACCGTGGGTAAGGCCCGCAGCACGCGGGCCTCCGCAGGGCTGAACTTGCCGCCAGTGGCGGCTGGTGGGGCCGCGTGACAGGACATGCAGGCATCTATGACAGGGAGTGACGATGACCAGTCTGCCGCCGCCGATCACCCCTTTCCTCGAGCCCGCCGCCAAAGCGCTGACCGAGGCGACCGATCCGCACCCCCGGATCTACGAGGTGCCTCCGGAGAAGGGCCGGGAGATCCTGCTCGGTCTGCAGAGCGACACCAGTGTGCCCCGTCCGGACGTCGACGAGGAGTGGGTCGAGGTCGACACCGGCCAGTGGGGCACGGTCCGCACCCGCATCATCCGTCCCAAGGGGGCGAGCGGGCCGCTGCCGGTGATGTTCTACATCCACGGCGCAGGCTGGGTCTTCGGCGACGAGAAGACCCACGACCGCCTCTTCCGCGAACTGGCCGTCGGCGCGGGCGCCGCGGGCGTCTTCCCCGTCTACGACCGGGCACCGGAAGCCAGGTATCCCACCCAGGTCGAGCAGAACTACGCCGTGGGCCAGTGGGTCATGGAGCACGGCGCCGAGCACGGCCTGGACACCACGCGCGTCGCCGTCGCCGGCGAGTCGGTCGGCGGCTGCATGTCGGCGGTGTTCGCACTGATGAACAAGCAGCGCGGCGGGATCGACCTCAAGGCGCAGATCCTGCTCTACCCGGTGACCAACGCCGACTTCGACACCCCGTCCTACCTGCAGTTCGCCGAGGGCTACTACCTGACCCGCGACGGCATGAAGTGGTTCTGGGACGCCTACACCCCCGACCCGTCACGGCGCACCGAGGTGTACGCCTCCCCGCTCCAGGCCACCCTGGACGAACTGAGGGGACTGCCCACCACCCTGCTCATCACCGACGAGGCCGACGTACTGCGCGACGAAGGCGAGCAATACGCCAACAAGCTGCGCGAGGCAGGCGTGGACGTCACCGCGGTCCGGGTCGCCGGCATGGTCCACGACTTCCTCCTGCTGGACAGCCTGCGCGACACCCGAGCCACCAACGTCGCCCGCAAACTCGCCGTGGACGCCCTGAAGACGGCACTGCACGGCGACTGAGCCGCCCACGTTTCCCGACGCATCCCCGGTTGCCACGCCGACCGCACGGCGGGGCAACCGCCCGAGAGCGTCACCGCGCCGATCACCAGAATCGCCGGGCGGGACCAAGCCCGGCATGCCGATGACCGCCAGACCCGGCCCATGGATCCCAGGAGCATGCCGATGTCGTCATCTCAGCAGGACATGGTCGAGGTCGAACTCGGCGACCGCAAGGTCGCGGTTCCCAAGGGAGGCCTCTACGACCGGTACCGAATGAACACCGACCTCGACGAAGTCGACCGCGACCCCCGCGTCCCCAGCGTGGACTTCTTCCGGCGGATGCCCAAGACCAAGGTCGACTCCCCGATCGGGACCACGCTCACGCCGAACTTCTACTACCGCTCCTCCAGCGCCCGCATCACGTTGCTCGCCCGCTCCCGCGCGATCCGAACCCGTCTGCCCGCAGAGCTGTCACCACTGGAAGTCGCCCCAGGCCTCGGCCTGATCTCGATCATGTTCTTCCGCTACGACGTCTGCGACATCGACTTCTACACCGAGGCAGCCGTCGGCATCGCCGTGCGACCGGCCCGGCACGGCCGGCTCGGGTTCATCGACCTCCTCGCCGCCCTCAAGAACGACCAACTCGACTCCTATGTGCTGTCGTTGCCGGTCAATACCGACATCGCGCAGATACGCGGGCACGATGCTTACGGTCTCCCCAAGTGGGTCACCGAACTCGACGTCGACATCGACACCGATCGGACCGCGGCACGCGTCGCCAACGACACCGGCGGGACCGACCTGTCGTTCTCGGCACCGACACCGAGCCAGACCAGCCATCCCAGCGGCAGGCGCGTCTCCACCCTCGTCTCCTACACCACCATCAACGGCGCATGGCACTCCACCCTGAGCCAGACCAACATGCTCGCCACCGGAACCACACGCCTCCCGCGAGACATCACTCTCCGGATCGGCGAAGGCCGCATGGCCGACGACCTGCGATCACTCAAGCCCATCAAACCCGTCCGACTCGACGTCGTCACCGAAGGCCAAATCGCCCTGCACATGCCCATCCCCACCTCGGTCCCCACTCCGGCCTGAGTGACGAGCAGCCGGCGCGAACTTGAGCAGACCCGCCGTCGGCGGCCTCTCACAGGGGGCGGCTTGCTGTGGCGGTGCCTAGCGAAGCAGGCAGCCATGCGCGGTAGCGCCGCAAGGCCCGTCGGCGCCGACGTTCTTCGGACAAGAGCGCGTACGCCGGGTGGATGGCGGGCCTGGGCGCGCTGCCGCGGGCGATGCGGCGCATCTGGTGGCGGACCTGCGCCATGCTCGCAGACGACGCGAGAGCCTTGTCGGACCAGGTGACCGGCCGCAGTTGCCGCTCGGCCTCGCGACCGTGCCGCCAGCGGTCGGGCAGGTCCGGGGTGACGGCCAGTGCGGTGCCCATGCCTATCACTGCCACACCGCTGTCGAGAACCCTGAGAGCGGTGTCGCGGCGGGTGATGCCGCCGGTCAGCATCAACGGAAGCGGGCTGGCCTTGGCCAGGTCCGTCGCCAGATCCAGGAAATAGGCTTCCCGGGCCCGGGTGCGCGTGTCGGCCGGACGACCGGTCATCGCCGGGCTCTCATAGCTGCCACCGGACAGTTCGACCAGATCGATGCCGAGCGGCTCGAGCAGCGCGATGACCCGCCGTGCGTCATCGACGTCGAATCCGCCGCGCTGAAAGTCGGCGGAGTTGAGTTTCACCGCGACCGCGAAGGCCGGTGAGACGACGGCGCGAACGGCACGGACGACCTCCAGCAGCATCCGGGCCCGGTTCTCCAGCGACCCACCCCAGGCATCCGTGCGCCGGTTGACCAGGGGCGACAGGAACTGCGACAGGAGGTAGCCGTGCGCGGCGTGCACCTCCACACCGTCGAAGCCCGCCTGTTCGGCGCGTAGGGCCGTCACCGCGAACCGGGCCACGGTGTCCTCGATCTGCGCGGGGGTCATGGCGACGGGGCGCCCGAATCGGCTGCTGTGCCGCCCCAGGTCAACGCCCACGTCCGACGGCCCCCACACGACACCGGGCATGTCGGCCTGGACCTGGCGACCGGGGTGGTTGATCTGCATCCACATCGCCACTCCCCCGGCCTTGCCGGCCTTGGCCCACTCGGCGAAGGGCTCCAATGGCGCCGCATCGTCGAGCACGACTCCCCCGGGGCCGGTCAGCGCCGCGGCATGGACCATGACGTTGCCGGTGATCAGCAGTCCGGCGCCGCCGGCGGCCCACCTGCGGTACAGCGCGGTCAAGCGCCGGTCGGGAAGCTGACCGTCGCCGGCCAGGTTCTCCTCCATGGCCGCCTTCGCGATCCGGTTGCCCAGCACCTGTCCAGAGCGCAGGGACAGCGGTGAGAACAGTTCGCTGGCCATACGGGTTCCTCTCTCGATCTCCACCACCGACCATGTTTGCATCGCTCACATTAGAGGACGATGTAAGCAGTGCAGACATCCGAGGAAGTGTTCTGCATCACATCGACATGACCGCTCCGCACGCCGGCAACTGAGCTGGCGCGGCGGAGGTGACACCCGCGCCCCGCGACACGCCTCGGACCACGCGGCAGCACCCCGGCACACGACCGCCGGCGTGACACCCCTCACGAATGTTGACACTGCGTACTTCTGTCCCTAATGTATGCACTGCAAACATTCGGCTCCCGGTAACCGCTGGCACTGCACGCGGCGCGACCACGGGCCCCCACAGGGCGAGTTTCAGCCGAGCACTCTCGGCAAAGACCTGCCGCAAACGCCCTGACCTGGGACGACCGCGGGAGCCCTCACTCAGCCATGTGAAGCGGAGCATCCATGAAGGCGATATCGATCAAGAAGCCTGGTGGCCCCGAGGTCCTGGAATGGACGCAGGTGGACGACCCGACGCCCGCTGTCGGCGAAGTCGTCATCGATGTGGCGGCCAGCGCCCTCAACCGGGCCGACATCATGCAGCGGATGGGGCTCTACCCGGTGCCGCCGGGCGCTTCGCCCTACCCGGGTCTGGAGGTTTCGGGCCGCATCAGCGCCCTCGGGCAGGGCGTCACCGGCTGGCAGGTCGGCGACGAGGTCTGCGCGCTGCTCACAGGCGGCGGTTACGCGGAAAAGGTCGCCGTCCCCGCGGGTCAGTTGCTCACGATTCCCAAGGGGACCGGACTGGTCGACGCGGCAGCGCTGCCCGAGGCGACCGCCACGGTGTGGTCCAACATCGTGATGACCGCGAAGCTCGAGGAGGGCGAGACCTTCCTCATGCACGGCGGGGCGGGAGGCGTCGGGACCGTGGCGCTCCAGATCGCCAAGGCCCTGGGAGCCAGGGTGGTCACCACAGTGGGCGGCCCCGAGAAGGCCGAGCGGGCGAGGGAACTCGGCGCCGACCTGACACTCGACTACCGCACGGATGATTTCGCCGAGCACGGACCCTACGACGTCATCCTCGACGTCATCGGCGGCCGGTACCTCGAGCGCAACATTCGGTCGCTGGCCACCGACGGGCGCCTGGCCGTCATCGGCATGCAGGACGGCCTGGAGGGCCCGCTCAACCTCGCTGAACTGGTCTTCAAGCGCGCATCGGTCCACGGCACCACCCTGCGCACGCGGCCCGCCGCGCAGAAGGCCGCGATCGTCGCCGAGGTGCAGCAGCACGTCTGGCCGATGATCGAGAACGGGGACGTGCAGCTGATCATCGATCAGCGCCTGCCCATGGCCGAAGCCGCCGAGGCCCACCGGCTCATGGAAGCCGGCCGGCACGTCGGCAAGATCCTCCTGGTGAACGAGTAGAGGCCGGGCCCCGGGTCGCGGACTACGGTGAGAGGGAAACTCCATGGACACCCAGGTCGATCTCAGCAACCTGCCGGTCGATGCGAGCGCGCCGGTGATGGTGACCGGCGCCACCGGTTACGTCGCCGGCTGGATTGTGAAAGGCCTGGTCGACGCAGGAGTCACCGTCCATGCCGCAGTCCGCGACCCGCGCGATGCCGGCAAGGTTCAGCAGCTTCTCGACGCCGCCGATGCATCACAGGAACTCTGCGTCTCTTCGCATCCGACCTCCTGCGGGACGGCTCGTACGCACAAGCCATGCGGGGATGCCGCATCGTGATCCACACCGCTTCGCCCCTCGTCCGGTCTGTGCGAGAACCCCAACGCGATCTTGTCGACCCGGCCGTGCATGGAACCCGCAACGTGCTCGGCACCGCAACCGAGGTCGGCGAAGTCCAGCGGGTGGTGCTCACCAGCTCGGTAGCCGCGATGATCGGCGACGCCCAGGACATCGTCGACGTCCCGCGCCGGATCGTGACCGAGAAGACCTGGAACACGACCTCCTAGGAACCCGACCAGCGAGAGCTTCAGCATCGCCGAGCAGATGGCCGGCGGCCGGATGCGCTTCGGCGCCCCCGCATCGCACTGACCGTCGTCGACGTCCGCGAGGTCGACTACGCCCACCGGGCGGCCGCATTCCTGCCCGACGCCCAAGGACGCCACGTCGTCGCGGCCGAGACCACCGGCATAGTCGACCTCGGCCGCAGACTCGCGCCGATGACCCCCGCCCCGCCCACTTCACCGCCGCGCACGTCCCCGTCAACGACCCGCGCGGCGTGGCACTCCTGCTGGACGGGTTGCGGGAGGTGGGGTCGGATGGGCAGGTCGCCGCGCTGGCGGACGAGGGTCAAGCCAAGCCCGGCGCCGCCGTTGGCCCTGCTGCGGGCGGTGTCGGCTCGCGACGCGCTGCCCCACTCATCCCCGGGCGGCGCCGTCGAGGTCGGGCTCGGGCACTGTGGCAGGCACCTGCGGGCCGTCGTAGTGATCGAGGTGTGCGACCACAGACCCGGCTTCCCACTGGTGGCGTTCGAACAGTTCAGGCGCTGCCGGTTTCCCGGCCGGATCCCGGCGGGCAAGAAGGGGCGGCACCTGATCTACGCGATCTGGCAACGCAGCAACAGCCCGACCGTCTCCACACCCGGCGCGGGAAGCGGAGCATCACCCACCTTCAGTGAGGATGCGCATGTGCTATCCCAGCCGATTCCGGTGCTCATGGAAGCTGGACGAGCCGCCCGCCCACCTCGGCGACGAACCGCTACGAGGCGTCGGGGAGTTCGTGGCCCTGTGCACCAGGTACGGCGAGCATGACTATTTGCGTCGCTCCTGGCCGATCAGAGCCAAGGACAGGTGACTGGGCCTGGATCATCGCCGTCTCTTGAACCATCGAACGTAGGCGAGGCGTTCGAGGAGGGCGAAGATCACCACGATGATGACGGCCGGTACGCCGGTGATCCGGATCGCGGTCAGTATCGCGATGACGACGATCTCAAGCGCGACCAGGACGGTGATGGCGAGGAATCTCGGTACCTCCGTGCGCTGCTTCGGCATCAGGCGGCCCTGTCGTTGCCGGCTTGGCGGGCTCGCCGGAAGTCTGCGGCCACCGACGGTTTGAACAAGGCGACGGCGAGCGGGGCCATCAGGATCCCGAAGCAGGCCTGCTCGATCCTCATCCAGAGGGGATAGCCGGAATCCGGGGCGATGACCAGGGCCGCGATACCGAGAGGCGCGAGCACGCAGATGACCCTTAGCCGGGTGAAGGCGGTACGGGCCGCCTTCTGCCGCGCGTCCCGCACAACAGCCAGCAGCCACAGGCCCCCGACGGTGTAGAACCCGGCGCGGACCCAGACCACCCAGTTCACCTGGTCCGGATCCACCTGCTGGAGCACCGCTGCCGCCGCCACGGTCACGGCCGAGCCGACGGCAATGATCCCGAACACGATCCGCGCGTAGCGCATCACCCGATCCGGGCCCGGTCTCAGCACCGTCGTCACCCGGCGCGGCGAAGCAGACTCTTTTACTCGCATGAGTAAATTGTTACCTGGGCGAGTAAGATGGCGTCAAGCCGGCATCGTCGAGTCGCCGGCCGGGCGAGCGGCAAGGATGGGGTGCGTGAGCAGTCAGAGACGGGAGCAGATCGTCGAGGCGGCGGTGCGCGTCGTCGCCCGTGAGGGCAGCCACGGCCTGTCGTTCGCGAAGGTGGTGCAGGAGGCGGGGCTGAGCAGCACGCGACTGATCTCCTACCATTTCGGCACGCGGGAGGCGCTGCTTGCGCAGACGTTCGAGCACGTCCTGGCGCGGGCGGCCGCGTTCATGGGTCCGCAGATCGCGGCGCAGACGACGGTGCGCGCGAAGATCGGGACGTACATCCGCAGCAACCTGGAGTTCATCGCCACCGATCCGGTCTACGCCAGGGCGGCGATCGACCTGGCCGGGGCCGTTGGCGCTGCCACCGGCGGTGGGGGTCTGGCGTTGCTGGAGGACGGTTTCCGGCGGGGGCAGGAGGCCGGGGAGCTGCGAGCGTTCGATGTCCACACGGCCGCGGTGGCGTTGCGGGGTGCGATCGACGCGACGGTCCTGGACATCGTCAACGCGGGCGCCGACACCGGTCGGGCCGCCGCCGAGCTCGCCGAGCTGGTCGATCGTGCGATCCGTGCCTAACCGCGTCCGTCCCCGCGCACCGGGGAGCCGGAACCTCCGGGCCGATGTGCCCGCAGGCGAGGAACGACGGGCCTCGGCCCCACCCGCCGGGGAGGGTGAGGCCGACGGATCGGGATTGGTGCGGTCGTACGTCGAACGGCTGCCGGAGCCGGAGTTGTCGGCACTGGTCCGGACGGTTTGGGTGCACCGCACCGACGACGTCCCGTACGTGCAGCGCCGCCTCCCGGCGGGCGGGGTCGACCTGCACTGGCCGCTGGGTGGCGAGCCGCAGCTCCTCGGTCCGCTGACCGGCCCGGTGCTCGAGGTGATCCCGGCGCGCACCACCATTGTCGGGATCCGGTTCCGGCCGGGCGGCAACCCGCTGCTCCCGGTGGCACTGTCCGAGCTGCTCGACCAGTGGGTCGGGTTGCGGGAGCTGGGTTATCGGTGGGTGGAACGGCTCGGCGACGCGATGGTGAACGCGCCCACGCCCGAATCGGCCCTGGCGATGCTGCAAGCCCACCTGCTGCAGGAGGTGCGCGCGGCGACCCGAGCGGATCCGCTGATGGACGAGGCGGTCCGGTTGCTGATGCCCTGGCAGCGGTCCGAGGTCGGCGTCCTCGCCTCGCATCTGGGGCTGTCGGCCAGCCAGCTGCGTCGCCGGTGCCTGCATGTGGTGGGCGTGACTCCGAAGGTGCTGCAGCGGACCCTCCGGTTCCAGGGTTTTCTCGCGCTGGCCCAGGCCGCGACCACGCCGCTGGGTCAGCCCGGCGCTGAAGGGATGGCCGGCCTCGCGGCCGACGTCGGCTACGCCGACCAGTCCCACCTCAGCCGGGAGTGCCTGCGCCTGGCCGGGGTCACCCCGAGCGCGTTGTTCGGCGGGGAGGTCGAGCGATGCCTGCGCGAGCACGACCACGCGGCGTCCTACCGTTCCTTCCTCGCCGCCCGCGCAAGGCCACCGCTGCGGCTGTGACGTATGCACGATTCGTTCAAGACTCACCGCCGCGCCGCCTCATAACGTCACCGTGTGCCTAAGCGGCGGACACCGTCGCCGGAGTGGCATTAGCCCAGGCGAGCGCCGCGCAGGATCGCCCTGCGCGACGGCGGGCACTGCCCGGCCGCTGGCATGGGCGCACATGCGATCTGAACCGACGGAAGGCAGTTCATGAGCGAGGTCATCACCGCGGAGGCCCGGCTCGTCGACGAGGTGGTGCCGCACCAGGCACCGGCCTTCCTCGACGCCGGCCGCCCGGCCTTCCAGCCCCTGCTCGAAACGGTCACCTCCCGGGGTGCCATGTACCTGCACGGCGAGGTGACCCGATGATCCTGGTGACCGGTGGCCTCGGCATGATCGGCGCGCAGACCGCCCGCGCCCTGACCGACCTCGGACGCGACGTCGTCGTCACGGCCTACGGGCGCACCGAGGTCCCCTCGTTCCTTACCGATCGGGTCGTGGTGGAACCCCTCGACGTCACCGACCGGGACGCGTTCCTCGACCTCGGCTCACGGCACCGGATAAGCGACATCGTCCACCTCGCCGGCAGCGTCCCCGGCGAGGACCCTCTCCCCTATTTCCGCACCGACGCCGCGGGCCTGTTCAACGCTCTCGACGCCGCACGTCAGTGGAAGGTCCGCCGGTTCGCCGTGGCGAGCAGCCTCGGCGCCTACATCGGACGGACCGAGACCCCCTGGCACGAAGACCTGGAGCTCCCGGCCGCGCAAGTGCCGCATCCGATCATCGCGTTCAAGAAGGCCGTCGAACCGCTGGTCACGAACGCGCTGCAGGGCACCGGCGTCCACCCGGTCGTGCTGCGGATCGGCAGCACCTGGGGACCGTTGATGGACCCCGAATCACCCTTCAACCCGATCCCGCCGTACATCAGCACCGTCCTGCGCGGCGACCAGCCGGCGCCGCTGTACGCCGACGACGGCGGAGACCTGTGCTATGCCCCGGACACCGGGCGCGCCATCGCCTCCCTGGTCACGGCCGAGACCCTGGCGCACGACACGTACAACGTCTCCAACGGCACCCCGTACACCGCCCGACAACTGGTCGAGGCCGTCCAAGCCGCCGTGCCCGGCGCACGGCTCAAACTGCGACCGGGAAAGAGCAGCGGTCCCGGCCCCAACCCCTACCTCGACATCACCCGCCTGGCCGCCGACACCGGCTTCACCCCGCAATACGACCTGCACCGCGCGGTCGCTGACTACGTGGCCTGGCGCGCCGACCATGCCCGGTGACCAGCACCCCGCCCACCCCGCGTAACGAAGGAAAAGAAATGCTCGACACCGAACTCCGACGCGTCCTGGACGGTCCGGCGATCGCGCACCTGGCCACCGTCCTGCCCGACGGCGCACCCCACAGCACGCCCGTGTACATCGGAACCGACGACGACCACATCGTGCTGTTCACCGGACCCAGCACACGCAAGGCACGCAACCTGCGGCGCGACCCCCGCCTCGCCCTGTCCATCGCGCCCGCCGACGACCCGTTCAGGCCCGTCGCCGTCCGCGGCCGCGTCATCGACTGGATCACCGGCCAAGACGCCTGGACCATCGTCGACCGGCTCGTCGCGAAGTACACCGACATCCCCTACCCCCGCGACCAGGAGCGGTGGGTCGCGCTGATCGCGCTGGACGACGGCACAGCACCCCGCGCGTCAGACCCGCCCCACGTCGACCAGGCATCCTCAGGTCAGGCACCGGACCCCGCAGCGCGGCCGGGTTCCCGCATCCGCCGCTTCGACCACGTCGGTATCACCGTCGCGGACCTGGCCGCGGCGGCCGAGTTCTTCGTCCGGCTCGGCCTCGAAGCCCAAGGCGACCCCATGGCCGTCGAGGGCGAGTTCCTCGACACCGTCATCGGCATCCCCGACGCCCGCACCCACATCGTGATGCTCGCCGCCCCCGACGGCGGAACCACACTGGAACTGTCCAGCTTCGACCGGCCCGACCACCGGCCCGGCACCCCCGACGCCATGGCCAACGAGCTCGGGCTGCGCAACGTGGCCTTCGAGGTCGACGACCTCGACGCGACACTCGACCAGCTCGCCGCCGACGGCTACGGACTCGTCGGGGGCGTCGGCCAGCACGAGCAGTCATGGCGGATGGCCTACGTGCGCGGCCCGGAAGGGATCATCGTCTCTCTCGCCCAAAGAGTCAGCTGACACCCCAAAACGCCCAGTCATCGGGCCGGCTCAGGCGGAGTTACCGCCGTTGGCTGTTCGGATGCGGGTGGCTTAGGTCCTGTGGACCGCAGTCGATGCACTTCGTGGGTTGATGTACCGCCCCCCATGCCACCCGCCCGGCCCGGATGGGCCGCGCGCTGGGGGGATTGCCAGGCCGCCGCGTTTGAGCCTTGGACAGCCCATTTTGTGCGACTCATCGCCGGTGCTCAGCGAGGGTTAGCGTCCCCCGCTCGTCTTGCTGCGCTCAACCGCCGTAGATCCGGGCCTTGGTGCCGGGAGCGAACCCGAACACGCGCGCGGCCTCGGCGTCCGGAGAGCCCACGACCGCGCCGATGCGGTGACGCCGGTCCAGCTCGGCGATCCCGCGCCGGGAGAACGTTCGCTCGAGAGATGGGCGGAACCCCGCGCCGTCAACCGGCCGCACCACGTCCAGCACGACCGGGATGCCACCACCGTGATCCGGCGTTACCTGCAGCGGCATCCGCGTCCCGGCGCCGGTCACCAGAACTCCGTCCTGTCGAGCGTAGGCATTGCACGCGACCTCAAGCGACACCCGCACCCGGGAACCGCGCCGCTCGGTCTCGATCGGCTCTTCGGCGCAGAACCAACGCGGACGTGTCCGCGCGGGCAGCCCGCCGGGCCGGACCAAAGCGCGGCCGCTCTCCGAATACCGGTCGATCACCGGCAGGGCGGCGGCGGTCAAGCGCCCGTCCACGTGCGGCGCGGGCGGCCACACCCGCCAGGCTTGCTGCCACATGACGACGCCACCCGCGAGCACCCTGCCGGCGACCACGACCAACCACGTCTTGCCTCTCATGCGGGCGATCCTGTCACCCGCAACCGCGCCCTGGTATGCCCTCCGCTCGGGTCCGCGCGACCAGATGAAGGAACGCTTAGAGGTCATAACAGAATCAGCGGACGAGGCGTCGCCAGCAGATGATGGCTGCGGCGAGGATCATGAAGCTCGTGGATGTCGTCGCGGATCTCCCAGCGGATGCGTAAGCGGCGGAACCAGTGCAGCAGGCCGATGGTGCGTTCGACGACGTAGCGGTGGACGCCCAGCCCGGACCCGTGCGGGGTGCCGCGGCGGGCGATGACCGGTTTGATGCCCTTGGCCCAGAAGAGGCGCCGGTATTTGTCGTGGTCGTAGCCGCGGTCGGCCAGCCCCCCGGGTCGTCGCCGAGGCCGACCGACCCGGCCCCGGACGGGCGGCACCGCGCGGATCCGCTCACTCCCCCGGCGAGGAACGCTCATGCCGGGGAGGAGGGTTTCGGCGCCTTGGGTTCTGGTCGGCCAATGATCAACCGCAGCAGCCGGTACACGCGCTCAGCTCTCTCCTCCGAGGCGAACGCCACGACCATGAACGCGGTGACGGCCAGCGCGATCACGGTCAAAAGGAGGCTCATGCACATGATCGCGGTCAGTCCCTGCCCGAAGACCGAGCCGAGGACCAAGGCGCTGGTTGGGCCGAGGAAACCGCTGGCGACCCTGAACTGCCGCCCGGGCCGTGTGGTCAGCTGCCGTCTCGGAGGCGACGGCACCCGGGGACGCGTCCTCCTCACCGGATCAGTGGCCGGTGGCTGCTCGTCCTGCTGGATTGGTCGTAGGGTCACAGGCGGGGTCCGCCCTTTCCGGAGGTCGTGTCTCTGCGCTGGCGGCGGCTCCCTGTTGCGAGCAGGGGGCCGCCGCCGTTTCCAGCGCCGGCCAAGAGCCGTGACGCCAGTGTGAACCCCTCCGGTGAGAGTTCGTACGTGACTCGTCCGGCGTCCCACCAGCCCCGCCCGCCTCATCGAACACAAAGAGCGAACCGGTGGCCGCCGACCGTCCAAGTAGCTGGTCGATTGATACCGGCCAGCACCAGCAAGAACACGGGCTGCTCCCCGGCTTCTGAGGCCTCCGCCTGTGCTGGTTTCGAAAGAAGGCCGAGTTGTGCGCCTCGTCCGGCCTCTCGGGCATGAACTGGGTCGTCGGAGCGCCCCGCACCGGTCGTCCGCGCCGTAGCCGGGTCGATCGATACCGCCACCATCAGCGTGAGCACGCGCCACTTGCCGTGCCGCACCTTCGAGACATTCATGACGTACGCGCCGTACCTGATCTCCAGGGTCGAGCTCCTCGCTCGTCAGCAGGAGCAGGTCGTTGACCGCCTTCCGACTGAGCGGCCGCCCCCGGAAGCCCTCGATCTCCTACGCGGACTCCACCGCGACGGGCTGCTCGAGGCGGAGGTGCCGGAACTCGCGCAGCAGCAGCGGCGCCGTGCCCGCGGCGAGCATCACTGCCGCGCAGACCGCCATCACCGGGCGGGCGCCGATGGTGTCGGCGGCGCGGCCCGCGGCGAGGTAGGCCAGTGGGATCGGGACGGAGCTGATGGTCTCGATGTGGCCGGCGACCCGGCCGAGCTGCTGATGCGGGACGTGGACCTGGACGACGCTGCGTCGGGCGACTCCGCCCGGCCCGGCCAGGGCCCCGCCGAGCGCGGTCGCGGCGACGATGACGGGCAGCGGGCAGCCGGTTCCCATGGCCAGGAACCCCATGGCCATCGCGGCCTGGCCGCCCGAGATCGCCCATCCGGCCCGGTCGACGCGGGCGAGCAGCGCGGCCACCGCGCCGACCGCGCTCCCTGCTGCGAGTCCAGCGTTGATCAAACCCCACCCGCCAGCGCCTCCGAGCGTGCGGGCGGCGAACAGAGGGCCCAGGATGAATCCGGCTTGGAACGCCGCTTGCCCGACCGCCTCCGATAGGGACAGCGCGATCAGCCACCGCCGTGCGGCGAAGGCCCGCAGTCCCTCGGCGAGCGTCACGGGCGGCAGCGTCTCCCCCGCCCGTCCTTTTCCCGAGTACACCACAGTGTCTCCGCCGTCCGAGGGGATCGGGAGACGGGCGAAGACCAGCGCGGCAAGAAGAAAGGTGCAGGCATCCCAGGCGATCAGCCACCCGGGGTTGACGATCCCGATAAGGATGCCGGCGACGGCGGGCCCGAAGACGGCCAGCGACATCTGCACGACCCGCAGCGTCGCGTTGGCCTGCTGCAGCAGCGTCCGGTCGAGCAGCTGCGGGACGAGCCGCATCCCGGTGACGGTCGACAGGCTCGCCGCGATCGCTCCGGCGCCGGCGGCGACCGCGATCGGCACGACACTGCGGACGCCGGCCAACAGCAGGGCCGCTTCGGCGATCTGCCCGGCTGCGGCACCGAGCTGGGAGGTCACCAGGACGGCCCGCAGGTTGGTGGACCGGTCGACGCGCAGTCCCATGATCGGCATCGCGGCCAGGTACAGGACGTACTCGGTCGCCAGGACCAGCGCGGTGTGCGTGCCGCCGTGGCGGCCGCCGGAGAGCGCGGCGGCCAGGGCGAGCGGGGCGACGGTCGACCCGAGAACGCTGATCATCCGACCGCTGAAATAGGAGCGGTATCCGGGTTGGCGGAGGGGGGGCGACGGCGTCGCGGATCCGGTGCACGGCCCCCGACCGTAGCCCGCTGCCGTGATCGACAGGGGGAGACCTCGCCGCGGTGTCGCGAGGACGCGTCAGGCCCGGCCGGAGACGATCCGACCGGGCCCGAGGTGTGTACCGTCCGGAAGCAGCCAGTCGGCACGGATACAACATTCGTGCCCGTCAGAGCTTGATCAGCGCACCACCTGCGAAGCAATCTGGCCCAGGGCGTACCCCTTCTTAATCAGGGCTCATTAATTAACACACATGGCCCCGGCAAGTATCGAATCTGATGCACAGATCTAACGAGATTTAACAGCCTTTAACAGGCGTGAACACCGGCGAACTCGCTTGCATAGCACGGTTCCCTACGATCCTGCGGAAGCCCCGCGTTCCAAGGAGTTCTTGTCGAGCTTGATTCGGTTGCAGCCCCTCACTCACTGGAGGATTGTGAGCCTCGTCCCGTCCGTCGAGACGCTCCGCAAATGGTCAAGCAGGGCCACGCGCGAAGCCACGGCAGACGGGCAGCAAAGCCGCACCACCTGCGGATCTTTTTGTCCACGTGCTCGGGTGAGCACGTCAAACACGAAAGGGCTTACCCCTTTGAGAATTCATGCGCCGCGCGCTGGAGGACGCGCGCGCGGACTCCGCGGCCGTGCGCGAGCAGCTCGGCGCCGCCACCGAACGCGCCTGCGCCGCCGAGGAACGCGCGCGAGCCCTCGAGCGCACCACCGAAAGCGAGTAACCGCCCCCGCGCGCCGACGCGCGACGACGACTGATGCCCGAGGCCCCGCCCCCACCGGGCCAGCCGGGCGGCATGAGATCAAGGGGGAGACGAGTTGAAGCTGGTAGATCTCGCCGTCCAAGATGATGATCTTGTCGGAGTCGTCGAGAGTGAACCGGCACTCGGCCACCCACCGATCACTACCCGCTGCCCGGCATGCGAGACGCCGCTAGTGACCGTCGGGCGGTGAGGGACGGGCCGCTGCGAGCCCGTCCCCTCACCCCGCCGCCGGGTGCCCGCACCTGGCCGGCGAGGCCCCGACTGGGAGGAGTGCAGCGAGGCGATGCGCCGCCAGGACAAGTCCCTCATCTGCATCACCATCGACCGCTGGGGCCGCATCGCGACCGGCGGCTTCCCCGTCCGCCTCGCCCCCGCCGGCTGACCGCCCACCGGCCTGCGACCGGCCGCACGAAACCGGACCGCCCTTCCTGACGCATCTGACGGACGATGTCGGACTGATCCTGTATAAGTGGATCACCCCGCGCCGAATCCCGTCGAACGTCTGGAAACGGTGGCATGCCCGAGCTCGCGGTCCGCCCAGAACAGCCCCCACGTCGCCGTCCCCGCCGCGCGGAATGCTGAGCCGGCTCGGCGACCGGTGCTGGCAGAGCCGCAAGCTCCCCGAACCGGTCCGGCGGCTGCCCGTCACCGAGCGGGCTGCGGTGGCACGCGCGGTCCGCAAATGCGTCCCGCCCGCCGACCCGGCCCTAGACGAGCCGACGCTCGCGCTGAGCGCGTTCACGCGCCGCCGGATCCGCCGGTGCGGGTGGCTGTACCTGGGGGTGCCGGTGGCGGTGCTCGTCATGAGCGCGGCCATGCTCATCGCATCCCACGACGAGCAGACGCTGGGCACCGCGGTCGTCCTGGTCGGCGCGGCGATCGTCACCCCGGCCTCGGCGGTGCAGCGACTCGAACGCCTGGAGCGGCTGGAGTCCGCGCTCCGCACCGGCGGCCAGGCCGGACCGGTCACCCCTGAGCCGGCCACCCCCGAGCCGGTCACGCCCCGCCGCCGGGTGCGCGTCCCGTCGCCCGCCACCGCCGCGGTCACCGCCGGGATCATGGTGGGCGCCTCCGGGCTGTGGCTGCAATGGGACGCCCGCCACAACCGCCCGGACTGGACGATGGACGGCCCGCACGGCTCCTTCCCGACCCCGATCGCCGCCCAGGCCCCGCAACACCCGCAGCACGTGGTCATGACCTATCCGTTCGATGTCCTGACCTACCGCGGCATCGTGATCCGGGCGGCCCGCAACTCCGGCTCGGTGACGGCGTCCGGCGTCCGGCCGTCCACCACCTACTGGCGGCTCACCCGCCGCGATCACCAACTGGTCGACGCCGACCTCGACCCGTCCACCGGACGGCTGCTGACGGTGTGGGCCCATGTCGACCACGACACCGACGACACCGAGGCGCCGATGACGGCCATGATGCTCGACGTGCGGACGGGCAAGGTGCGCTGGGACCGTACGGTCCCCGGCGATCCGGTCGTGCTGGACCGCGGCTCGTCCTACATCGGCCGGATGGTCGCCATACCCGCCTACCGGGACCTGAGCGTGCTGGACCCGGCGACGGGTCACCGGCGCTGGCGGCTGCGCGACCGGTGCGATGAGGGAGTGGACGGCACCATCGGAACCACGCTGATCCTCCGCCGCCAGTGCCCGGAGACCGGGCTGCTGCTGGAAGGCTACGACGCCGACACCGGACGCCGCCGGTGGAGCAAGAGCTTCGCGAGCTGGTGGCCGGGCAGGGAGCACGCCCGCGAGCTTCCCATCAAGGTCGACGCCCTCGACCGCAACAGAATGGTGGTCTGGACACTGGAACGGGAGGCCGTCTACGACGCCACGACCGGCGCGGAGCTCGGTGAGCACCGCCAGCCCATCGACGGCGACGGCAAGATCTTCGACGCCGAGACCGGTTATGGCCCGTGCCGGATTCACTCCCATCGAGACCACCATGACGGGATCTGCGCCACCGACCCGGTCTCCGGGCGCCGGCTCTGGAGCTTCCCCTTCCCCGGCGCCGACGAGACGACGCAGCTCAGGTCCCCGATGGCCGTCGCCGACGGACGCGTCTACACCCTCACCAGCGACCACGGCGGAGAGATCGTCGACCACGTCGAGGTCAACGACGCCCGGACCGGCGCGCTGCTGGCCCGCGTGTCCCCGACGCTCCCCCGGCCCGATCACCTGTACGGCATCCAGAGCGCGGCCGGCGGTGCCCTGGTCCTCAACGACGACCTCGTCACCGCCTCGACGCCACACAAGACGGTGGTGCTCGGCGACGGATGACGGACGTCCACGAGACGGCGCGTGGACGGCCGCGGCGCGTCAGCTCGCGGCCGCTCCCGCGGCACGGGCGCCGAGCCGGCGGCGCAGGAATTCGGCGGTGACCGACCCGCCGCGTCCACCAGCCCTGAGCCGGGATACATCCCGGTGATGTTGAGCGCCTGGAGCTCATCGGCGGGGGGTTGTTGATTCGTGCAGCATCCGCCGCAGGGTGTTGTCCCTGCCCTCGGTTGCGGCGTACTGGGCTTGCGGGGGTGGGGTCAGGGTGAGACGTCGGTTTGGAGGGCGGCGGTGCGGAGGGCGTCGGCGAGGCGGGCGGCGGGTTGTGGGAGTGGGCGGGGGAGGTGGGCGAGCAGGATGCGTCGTTGTTCGGCGGGGCCGCCTCGGACGGGCAGGACGCGGACCCCTGGGGGCATGGCGGGGGTGAGGGCGGCGGGGACGGTGGTGATGCCGAGGCCGGCGGCGACCAGGTGGACTTTGGCGAGCCAGTCGCGGGCGGTGTGGGCGATGTGGGGTCGTTCGTCCAGTCCGGGCCATACGCCCATGACCCGCTCCTGGCCGGTGCCGGCGATCCAGCGTTGACCGTGCAGGTCGGTGACGTCGATCGCCTCGCCCCGGGCGAGCGGGTGGGTTTCGGGGACGGCGACGCGCAGGCCGCGTTCGGTGAGTGTGCGCAGGACCAGGGCGGGGGTCTGGTCGTCGGGCGGGCGGAACGGCGGTGCGGAGGCCAGCAGCGCCAGGTCGATGGTGCCGGCGCGCAGCGCGCGGACCAGGGCGGGAGTGCTGCCTTCGCGGGTGGTGACGGTGATGGCCGGGTGGGTGCGGTGCAGGGCGGTCAGGGCGGTGGGCAGGAGCCAGGCGCCGGCGCTGGTGAACCAGCCGAGCCGGACGGTGGCGTGTTCGTCGGGCAGCCCGGCCAGTTCCCGCGCGGTGGCGTCGAGCTGGTCGACGACGGTGGCGGCGCGGCGCAGGACGATCTGCCCGGCGGGGGTGAGGCGCACGCCGTCGTGGCGGCGGTGCAGCAGCGGGGTGCCGGCCGCGCGTTCCAGTGAGGCGATCTGGCGGGACACCGCGGACTGGGTGTAGCCGAGGGCGGTGGCGGCCGCGGTGAGGGTGCCGCGCTCGGCCACTTCGCGGAACACCCGCAGCGCGGTGAGCGAGGCGTCGGTGAAGGCCATGACATTTACACATACCAGGGCTGAGACATTCTCGCTGGTGGAATGCCTTGCGGCTTCCTAGCCTGGGCGTATGAGCTTGATACGAACTCCTTTCGGATTCGCCAGTTCGGCGGCCGAGGTCGCCGCGGGCATCGATCTGGCGGGGCGTCGCGCCGTGGTCACGGGGGCGTCCTCGGGCATCGGCGTGGAGACGGCGCGGGCGCTGGCCGCGGCCGGCGCCGAGGTCACCCTGGCCGTGCGCGACACCGGCGCGGGGCGGCGCGTCGCCGCCGGCATCACCTCAACCACCGGGAACGCGGCGGTGCGGGTCGCGGCGCTGGATCTGGCCGACCCGGCGTCGGTGGCGGCGTTCACCGCGTCCTGGGACGGGCCGCTGCACATCCTGGTCAACAACGCCGGCGTGATGGCCTGCCCCGAGCAGTACACCCCGCAGGGGTGGGAGCTGCAGTTCGCCACCAACCATCTGGGGCACTTCGCGCTGGCGACCGGGCTGCACGCGGCGTTGGCGGCCGACGGCGCGGCGCGCATCGTGGTGGTCAGCTCCACCGGCCACCAGATGTCCCCGGTGGTGTTCGACGATGTGAACTTCGCCTTCCGCCCCTATGACCCGTGGCTGGCCTACGGGCAGTCCAAGACCGCGAACGTGCTGTTCGCGGTCGAGGCGACCCGCCGCTGGGCCCGCGACGGCATCACCGCCAACGCGCTGATGCCCGGCGCGATCTACACGGGCCTGCAGCGCCACACCGGCGGCCGCGGCAGCGGCCGCGTCCCGCCGGAGCTGATCAAGACCGTGGAGCAGGGCGCGGCCACCTCCGTGCTGCTGGCGACCTCGCCGCTGCTGGACGGCGTCGGCGGCCGGTACTTCGTCGACTGCAACGAGACCGAGACCATCGACCGCCGCGGCGACACGCCGCCGCTGCACGGAGTGGCCCGCTACGCCCTGGACCCCGACGGGGCCCAGCGCCTGTGGACGCTGTCACAGACCCTGCTCGCCCGCACCCCGCTCGCTCAAGCTGTGGAGGCATCATGACCATCGCCCCGGAGACCGCACCGAGAGTCGCCCTGATCACCGGCGCCACCCAGGGCCTGGGCCTGGCTCTGGCCGAGGGGCTCGCGCAACGCCTGTCGCCGCGCGACACCGTCTACCTGACCGGACGCGACCTGGACCGGGTCAACTGCGCCGTGGACGCGGTGCCGGGCGGCGGCGCCCAGGTCCGCGGCGAGCTGCTGGACGTGGCCGACCCGCACGCCGCCGACCGGCTCGCCGGACGGCTGCGAGAGCGGCACGGCGGCGTGGACGTCGTGTTCGGCAACGCCGTCATGCGGGTCGGGCCCGACGACGACCCGCGCAAGATCGTCACCGAGTACGCCGAGGTCAACAACTTCGGCACCACCCGCGTGCTGCGGGCGTTCGCGCCGCTGCTGCGCGAGGGCGGGCGCCTGATCGTCGTGGCGAGCTCGCTGGGCACGCTGCATTACCTGGCGCCGGTGCTGCACGACCGTTTCGACGGCTTGACCTCGCTGGACGAGGTCGACGAGCAGGTCGCGGCGTGGCGGGACGCCGTCGCCGACGGGTCCGCCCGCGGCGGCGCCTGGCCGGGTTTCGTCAACATCCCCTCCAAGATCGGGCAGGTCGCCGCCGTCCGCGCCCTCGCCCACCAGCGCCGCGAGCGCGACGCCGCGCGGGGCGTCCTGCTGGCCGCGGTATGCCCCGGCATGATGAACACCCCGACCTCCGGCATGTGGTGGGACGTCAGCGGCGCGCCCAGCCCCGCCGACGCCGCCGTCCCCCTGCTCGATCTGGCCCTGGGTCCCGTCGACCCCGGCCACTACGGGCAGCTCGTCCGCAACGGCGACGTCCTGCCCTGGAAGCCCGGCGAGTGATCGTCCGTGCGCGGACCAGCGCGGTGGGACTTGCCGGTCCATTTCGTGAGGCGACTAGCGATCAGGAAGGTATGACGATGCAGGCGATTGTGGTGGAGCAGCTGGGCGGGCCGGAGGAACTACGGATCGCCGAACGACCGGACCCGCGTCCCGGCCCAGGCGAGATCAGCGTCCGGGTCAGCGCGGCCGGCGTGAACTTCATGGACACCGGGGCGCGCCGGCTCGGCCCCGCTGTGGGCCAGGTGCCGTTCGTCCCCGGTGTGGAAGGTGCGGGGCGGGTCAGCGCGCTCGGCGAGGGCGTGACCGAGTTCGCCGTCGGCGACCGGGTCGCTTGGGTGTACGCCTACGGCTCCTACGCCGAGCAGGTGGTGATGCCCGCCGCCAGCGCCGTGCCCGTCCCCGACGACGTGACCGAAGAGGTCGCGGCGAGCATCATGATGCAGGGCATCACCGCCCACCACTTCACCACCGAGGCCGCACCCGTGGAACCGGGCCACACCACCCTGGTCCACGCGGCGGCCGGCGGACTCGGGCAAAAACTCACCCAGCTCATCAAAGCCCGCGGCGGCACCGTCATCGGCCTGACCTCCAGCGAGACCAAAGCCGAGGTCGCCCGGCAGGCCGGAGCCGACCACGTGCTGGTCTGCACCGGCGCCGCCTTCGTCGATCCTGTCCTGGACCTCACCGGCGGCCAGGGCGTGCACACCGTGTTCGACGGCGCCGGAGAGACGACCTTCCGGGCATCGATGCAGGTCCTGCGCAGGCACGGCACCCTGCTCTACTACGGCGCCGTCATCGGCGACCCGCCCGTGGTGAACATGCGCGAACTGCCCAACAGCATCAAGATCTGCTACCCGGTGTTCCGCGACCACATCCCCACCCGTGACACGCTCCTGGCCCACACCGCCGAGCTGTTCCAGCTCGTCCGCCAGGGCCGGCTCCGCGTCGAGATCGGCAGGCGCTACCCGCTCAAGGACGCCGCCCAAGCCCACCGCGACATCGAATCACGCGCGACCACCGGCAAACTCCTGCTCCTGCCCTGAACCACCGCCCTGGCGGCCCGCCGGCCGGAGCGTCACACGAGCCTGCGCGTGCCACCCACCCATACGCGGCGACCACCCATATCGAGTGTTGAAAAGAGCCGAAGTCATGAGCACACCGACGACACCCACCGGAGACGACCGTTCCGTCGAGGAGCGGCTGCGCTACCTCACCGACCGGATCGAGATCCAGGACCTGGTGACCCGCTACGGGCTCGGCCAGGATCTGCATCAGGACGGCGACAACGACGTGCTGGCCGAATGGGACCAGGTGTTCGCACCCGGCGCCACCGTGGACTACTCGGTCACCGGCGCCCCTCTGGACGGCGTGACCTACAAAGACCTCGCCCACGCCATGCGCGGACCGGGCGGCTCGATGAGCGGCATCGAGCACTGGCAGCACTTCGAGGGCGTGCCCACCGTCCACATCGACGGCGACACCGCAACAGCCCGCACCCCGCACATCCACACCCACCAAGGCCACAGCGGCCAGGCGGGCTGGAACCTCATCCAGACCGGCTTCTTCGTCGACCGGCTCGAACGCCGCCCCGAAGGCTGGCTCATCGTCCACCGCCGACTCGAAATCCTGTGGATGGACACCTTCCCCACCATCGACCACACGACCGATCCCGGCTGACCAAGCCCCGCCCGGCTGACCAGGCCCACCCAAACGTTTGAGGAAGTGCGAGTTGTTCACGATGCTGACGGTGATCCGCAAGCGGCCCGAGGTGTCAACCGAGGAGTTCCGGCATTTCATGCAACTGGAGTACGGTGCGCTTGCCGAAAACTCCATCCATGCTGGTCAGACAGGGCCGTCGATGAGCAAGCCACGAGACCGCCAACGGTCCACGTCGGCTCGTTGTCGGCTCGGCGGTTCCGAACCGTACCAGCACGCGGCGGCACCGCGCGGCACGCGAATCGGGCTCGATGCGGACGGATCGACACCAGCCGACACCGAAGAGGCCGCTCCGATACGACAGTTTCGGACTTTAATCCGGAGGTTGCGCAACCCAGCATCGCCGCAGGATGAGACAGACATAGCGGGCGCTCACTTCCGTCTGACGTCTCCTTGGTCGTCCCACTTCGAGCAGAACGCTTAGTGCATTAGTCGGTGCGGCGGCGGCTGCGGATTTTATCGAAGGCGGCGAGGGCGGTGTCGTCGGCGTCGTCGAGGGTGTGGAGGTAGCGCTCGGTGGTGGAGATGGATCCGTGGCCGAGGCGTTCTTTGACGACTTGGAGGTCGGCGCCGCCGGCCAGTAGCCAGGATGCGTGGGCGTGGCGGAGGTCGTGGATGCGGACCTTGGGGTCCAGGTCGGCCTTCTTGAGGGCGGGCTTCCAGATCTTGTTGCGGAACCAGTTGGCGGGGACGTGGCCGTCGGTTTCGCGGCGGCGGGGTTGGCGGGGGTTGTCCTTGCCGTCGGCTCGGCGGCGGGCGCGGTATTCGGCGAATGCTCGCCTGCAGTGCTCGCAGCGGCACTTGGCGGCGTTGTAGGCGCTCAGCGTGCCGTGGCGGTTTCGGCGTCCCTTGGCGTTCTCTTCGGTCCAGCCGAGTGCCTCGGGGTCGAGCGGGGTGGGCCGCTCCTCGTTCGCGGTTTCCGGCTGGTAGACGAACAGGAGCCCGTCGGTGCCGAGCTCCTCTTCGATGATGTGGTCTTCGAGTTTGGCGACGATCTGGTCGCTGAGCTTGAAACGGCGCCACTCCTTGTCTTTGGGGTAGTCCTTGACGAGGAAGCGTTTGCCCTCGGGGTGGAATTTCGGGTTGAGTTCCACGACGACGCGGCTGACCGTCAGGAGGCGGGAGCGGGTTTTGAGGTCGCGGCCGCGGAGTTCGGTGAGTTCGCCCCAGCGCAGGCCGGTCTCGATGGCGGTTTCGACCAGGAGCTTGGAGCCCGCGTCTGGTAGGGCGTGGTGATGTCGTCGAACTGTTCTCCCCCCGTCGCTGGACGCCATCGCCGCCCGCGCACGCGGGCAAGGCCGAGCACGCCACAGCTTCCACGGCACCGACATCTTCTTCCCCGGCTCACGCCCGGCCAAGGCCCGGGCCGATAAGGCCTACGACTCCGCCGACCACGGCACTGGCTCCGCCGACGGGGTGTCATCCCGCGCATCGCACGCCGGGCATCGACTCCTCCGAGCGGCTCAGCCGGTGTCGGTGGAAGATCGAACGCACGCTCGCCCGGCTGCTGGGCTATCGGCGCCTGACCATCCGCTACGAACACCACGGCCATCTGGTTGCGCCGGGTTTCCGGCTCGGCTCTCGGGGATCGGGAGCCGAGCCGGCGTTTTTGGAGGTCAGAGCCAGTCGCCGGGGCGGACCCAGGTGATGAACTCCTCCTGCGAGACGGTGGGGACCGGCGCGCTCTCGGTCACCGTGTAGCCGCCCCGGTAGAACAGCAGCGGCCGATCGGATGGGCCGGTGCCCAGAGCGGTCACTCGGCCGACGGCGATGACGTGGTCGCCGCCGTCGTGCACGGCTTCCAGAGTGCAGTCCAGCCATGCCGGCACGGAGTCGAGCACCGGTGCGCCGCCGGGCGAGGGCCGCCAGCCGGTCGCGGTGAACTTGTCCGGCCGGCTGCGGCCGAACACCGCGCTCACCTCGCGCTGGGAATGGGCGAGGACGTTGACCGCGAAGCGCCCGGCCCGCTCGATCACGGGCCAGGTCCGGGAGGTGCGGGCGGGGCAGAAGAGCACCAGTGGCGGGTCCAGGGACAGCGCTGAGAACGACTGGCAGGCGAACCCGGCGGGGCTGTCGCCGTCCATCGCCGTGACGATGACGACTCCAGTGCAGAAATGTCCGAGGACGTGGCGGAACGTGGCGGTGTCGGTCGGGTCGAGGGCGAGTTCGGTCGGGTGGCTCATGGCTGCCTCCTGTGCGTGGGCGGTGCCGGTCACAACATGCCGGCGGTGACCTGCTCGCCGAACTCGCCGTCGCCGAACAGCTTCAGCGCCGCCTCGGGGTCGTTGGCCACGTGCACGCGGGCGGCGTGGGCGTCCCGCCAGAACCGCTGAATCGGGGTGCCTTCGGCGAGCGCGGACGCACCCGAGCTCTCGAACAGCCGGTCCACCGCGGCGATCGAGCGCTCGGCCGCGCGCACCTGGTCGCGGCGCAGCCGCAGCCGCAGCGAGATCGGGATCGGCCGTCCCGCCTTGGCGGTGTCGAGCACCTCGGTGATGTTGCGGGTGAGCTGCAGCCAGGCGGCGTCGATCTCGCTGCCGGCCTCGGCGACCCGCACCTTGGCGAACGGGTCGTCCTTCGCCTTGCCGCCGCCGAAAGCCCGCACCCGCGCGCGCTGGTGGTCCACGTGCGCGGCGTACGCGCCGGTGGCCATCCCCACGAGCGGGGTAGTGATGGTGGTCGTCATCAGCGAGTACAGCGGCACCTTGTACAGGGCCGCGGTATTGACCTCCTGGCCGGGGCACGTGCAGGCGAACGAGTCGCTGAACGGCAGCACCCGGTGCGCCGGGACGAACACGTCCTCCACCACGATGTCGTTGCTGCCGGTACCGCGCAGCCCGACGGTGCGCCACACGTCGTCGACGCGGTAGTCGGAAGCCGGGACCAGGAACGCGACCCAGTCGGTCGGCTTGCCGCCGGCGTCCAGGACGAGCCCGCCGACGATGGCCGCGCCCGCATGGTCGACCCCGGACGAGAAGCTCCACGTCCCCGACAGCCGGTAGCCGCCGTCCACGCGGACGGCCCGTCCGACCGGCGCGTAGGCGGAGGAGACCAGGGTGTCGGGCGCGTCGCCCCATACGTCGTCCTGCGCCCGCTCGGGGAAGGTGGCGAGGTGCCAAGCGTGCGCGCCCAGGACGGAGGCGACCCAGCCGGTGGAGCCGCACACGCTCGCGATCGCCTTCACGGCGGTGTAGAAGGGCACCAGGTCCGCCTCATACCCCCCGTACCGCTTCGGCTGGAGCAGTCTGAAGAACCCCGTCTCGCGCAGCAGCCGGATCGAGTCGTCCGGGACTCGCCGGGCGTCCTCGGTCTGTTGGGCGCGCTCCCGCAACGTCGGCAGAAGCGCCTGTACGGCTTCCAGGACCTGATCGCTCATGGGGATCCCTCTTCTTCTCGGAACACGGCGGCCGGCCTCGTAGCGGCCGCGAGCGGTGCCCCTGATCGTGAGATACCGGTATGGGGAAGGGGTAATGCCGCTTTTCGTCGCCGCTATACCCGGTCCTGCATAGCTTCCTGGTCGCACCCCCGTCGGCCAGCCGCGCGACCGGCAAATCCGGTGCGCACTCACGAACCGCGACGGGGCCCTCAAGCGATCGTGGGGCTGGTCTCCGATGCCATTCGCCGCCTTTGGGGGCCACTATGACGATGCCGCGGAGTTCCTTGCTCTCCGTGCGTTGAGGATCTGGGCACCGTCACGTTCGAGGGCAGCGAAGTACCGGAGACCGGGCACGCTGGCCAGGGCGGGCGCAAGGCCGCCGCTGTGGTGCCGACCGGCATGCACGTCGGACTTGGTCGGAGAGCTCGAGGACGTGAGCGGCGGGCGCGGGGAACGAGAAGAGCGAGGGCGATGCGCATCGCACTGCCCAGCAGGCCGTACATGGCCACTCATGAACGATCGGCCCGCCCCGCCGCTCCGACCTGCAACCACCGCAACGGCACCCCGTCCAAGACGGTGTCGACCGAGGTCGGGCTCCGCCCGGTCCACCCGCCCTGGGCTCCAAGTTCGCATTGCACCCGCCGCGCCAGTTGCACCGACGACGCGAAACCGGGGCAAGCAATCGTGAAGCAGACGGGCGTGGGGCGCGGTGCCGGGCCCGCTGGGCGAACGAGGCGGCGATCAGGCGGGGATGCCGTCGGCGTAGGCGTCGCTGAAGTTCCGGCTCGCCATCCGCTCGGCGGCACCGAACCAGCCGGCGATCTCCTCCGGGCCCCGCTTCGGCAGCTTCGCGTGCCCCTCGCGGATCCGGTCGAGCGCGGCGTTCGCACGCTCCCGCACCGCCGCGAGGTCCTGGCCGACGAGCCGGCCGTCCTTCTTGCGGAACTCGCCGTCCACCAGCACGGTGTCGACGTCCGCTGCCGACGACTGGAGCACGACCGCGCCCGTCATGTGGCTCGGGCGCACCAGGTCCATCCGCGGCCGGACCACGATCACGTCGGCCTTCTTGCCGGCGGTCAGCGATCCGATCCGGTCCTGGAGGCCGAGCGTGTGGGCGCCGTTGACCGTCGCCCATTCCAGAGCGTCGCGGGTCGTCAGGCCGATCGTCCAGGGCATGGTGCCGGTCGCGTGCACCTTGGCGTTGTCCAGCATGCGCTGCGTCTGAAGCCCTAGGCGCATCTGCGCGAACAGGTCGCCCGACCCCACGCAGACGATGTCGGTCGACACGCCCGGCCGCAGGCCGTGGTCGATCGCCGCGCGGAACGGCGGGACGCCCATGCCCATCTGCATCTCGGTCTCCGGCGCGATGGTGACCCGCTGGTCGTGCTCGGCCATCAGCCGCCATTCCTGCTCGTTCAGCGCCGGGCAGTGGATGTGCACGTGCCCGGGGATCAGCAGGCCGTGGTCGGCGAGCTCGCGCAGCCCCTTGAGCAGGATCGACGTGGTGGCCGCCGCGGTGTGCGAGGCCCGCAGCACGCCCAGCTCGCGGGCCAGCCGGATCTCCTCGGCGATCTCCCCGAACGGCAGGATCCCGAAGTCGGTGAACAGCATCCCCATCGTGACGAGCGCGTCGTCGGACGCCAGCCGCTCGGCGCGCAGCCGCGCCGCGTCCTTCAGCCGGTCGGCGTGCGAGGCGAACGCGCGCGGGAACTCGTAGGCCTGCATCCCGTAGTTGTAGACGGCGCGGATTCCGGCGGCCTGCAGCGCGTCCACGTTCGCGTCGGCGTGCTCGGGCGTGTTCACGCAGTCGTTGCAGTCCATGATCGTGGTGACGCCGGCGTCCAGCGCCTCCAGCGCGCCGACCGTGCTCGCCGCGCCGAGGTCTGCGGCCTCCAGGAAGGACCCGGTGCCGTAGAAGGTGCCGGCGAGGAACTGCGGCAGGGACTCGTCCGCGGAGACGCCGCGCATCAGCGCCATCCACGTGTGCCGGTGGCTGTCGATCATTCCCGGCAGGACGATGCCGCCGGCCGCGTCGACGATCTCGGCGTCGGCTCCCGCGAATTCCCGGGCGTCGCGCGCGACCGCCGCGATCCGGTCGTCCTCGACCAGGACGGCACCGTCCGGCAGGTCGCCGAGCACCGGATCCATCGTGATCACATGCCCGCCCGTGATCACCTTGCGTGCACCGCCCATGGGCTGACCTCCATCGGTCGGGGATAGTTCGGATGGCCACATCCTGATCTCGTCCCGGTAGGTAATCCCAATGCTTGTTATGGACTGCGGTATATCGGCGCGGGTATAGCGCCGCGCTCCGACCAACCGCTGGGAGGTGGGCGGCTGACGGCAGTCGGTCTCACCCGTGCGCCGGGCGGCGACCCCTTTGCGAGGTTGAATGGTGAGTGCTCGCCGGACAATCGCGGTCCGGCTCTCGCGGAGACGGGATCCTGCCAGCGTCGCGAGTGCATCCGTGACCTGGCT
This sequence comes from Actinomadura montaniterrae, assembly GCF_008923365.1. Taxonomy (GTDB): domain Bacteria; phylum Actinomycetota; class Actinomycetes; order Streptosporangiales; family Streptosporangiaceae; genus Spirillospora; species Spirillospora montaniterrae. Next base: position 226,360 of record NZ_WBMR01000001.1, on the reverse strand, counting down.
TAAGATCTCGCCGATCCTGACTCACCTGCGTTCAGCCCGGTTCGAGCTTCCAGGCAATCACGCGATAGAGCTCAATTAGGGCCACTCCCCTACCTCTATCTCGGCCGGGTACGGCTTGGTGACGGTGCCCTTGTGGGGGTCAAGGGGTCGTGGGTTCGAATCCCGCCGACCCGACAGAGTTTATGCAGGTGAGAGGGTTAAACCGGAATCACCTCGGAGCTCCCCGAACGGCACTCGGGAGTCATAAGGGGAGCCGGAGGCCGCGGACTCACGGAAAGAAAGCGGCTTTGGTCCTGGTGGATATATCACGTTAGCCGGAAACGCCGTGCCGAGCCCATGACACTTGGTCAAGAGATCCTCCCCCGTTCGCATCCAGCGGAACTCGCCAGAAGCATCAACCCCTTGCGGCCTTCGTTGCAACGTCGTGCCCCGAACACAAATCGTGATCTGACGGGTTCCAGAAGTCCTGTTGGGTCTCCCAACTCTTGTGGGCGCTGTGGTCCGGGTCAGTCGTCAGTGGACGGGGGGCTCGGGGTCCGGGAGCGGATTCCGTCGAACACCAGGTTCAGGATGTCTTCGACCTGCCTGGACGTGTTCGGACGGGTCCCCAATAGCAGGCGGTAGTAGAGCGGGGCGTAGATGAGTTCGACGATGTCGTCCACTGCGGCGTCGGCGCGGATCTGCCCCTGCTGCTGCGCCCGTTCCAACCGTCGGCGGCAGTCCTGGACACGGGGATTGACCAGTGTGTCGAGGACGGCCTGCCTGGCCGCCGGGTCCGACTGCGCGGCACCGATGATCTCCCGGTATGTCGAGGACTGCGCCGCCTGGAAGTACTCCGCGACGGCGACCATCTGGTCGCGCAGGTCGGCGTGGACGTCGCCGGTGTCCGGGAACCCGGCGGCCGCCGCGTTCTGCCGCTCGATCGCCTCGAACATCAACGTGATCGGATTCCGTGGCAAGACGCTCGCGCTACAAGAGGGCACCGCCCGTCCACAGGAACTCACCGACGAGCTCTACACGGGCGGGCCGTACGACTTCAACGGCACATGGGCCGGAACCATGCGACCAGCCGATCATGTTCGACCTGGACGCCATGAACCACGGGCAGAAGATCCCCTGGGTCTGGGACACCAAGCGCCCCAACCGGGTCGGATACTTTCCGCGCGCCGGGGGTGCGGTCACCTGGATCACCGTGCCTCCCTCCTACATCTCGCACACGCTTAACGCCTACGACGACGGCGGCGACATCGTGGTCGACTTCGTCGAGTTCCCCGCGCCGTTCAGCGCCGACCGGCTGTCGACCAGCGCGCCGCCCGCGCTGGTGCGGTGGACGATCGACCGGGCCCGCGGCGGCGTCCGCCGGACCCAGCTCGATGACCGGCCGCAGGAGTTCCCCCGGGTTCCCGACGCGCAGGTCAGCCGCAAGCACCGGTACGGATACACCGCCGCGACCGCCGACTTCCTGAAGGCCTACGGGCACGGCACGACCCCCGACTCGGCGTTCAGCAACGGCCTGGTCAAGCACGACCTGGCCACCGGACGATCGCAGTTCCACCGGTTCCCGAAGCACGCGAGCGCGAGTGAGGCGGTTCGTCCCGCGTTCCGGCGCCCGCGCCGAGGACGACGGCTACGTCCTGTCCTACGTCCACAATCCCGAACGGAACGCCTCGGACCTGGTGATCCTTTCGGCGCAGGACTTCACCGGAAAGCCGATCGCCCAGATCCACCTGCCGAGCCGGATCCCGCTCGGGTTGCACGGAAGCTGGATCGCCGCCACTTGAGAACGAGGCGAGCAACGCCCGCGCCCGCACGCCCCGGCCGGGCGGCCACGATGAAGCGGCCGGGGCCGGCCGAGCCGCGAGGAGGGTGATTCGGCGCAGGCGCCCGGTCACTTCGCGCCCCCGCCCTCACAGCACGGAACAACTGGTCGGCGGACCGCCCGGGAGCTCGCCTCGCCGCGGGCCCCTACCAAAGTCGGAGACGCCGCGGACTCGCGGCTGATGTGCGGACCGCCGCCCCGGCGCGACAGTCGTCGCACAGGCCGCGCCGGACAGACGGCACGCGGCCCGGGACGTCGGGAGTTGAGGCGCCGGTGACCATCGGATACCTGACCACGCTGATCCTCGTGGGGGTGCCGACCTTGTTGGCCCTTTGGCCGGTGCGGCGCCCGGCCACGCTCGCCGAACTGACCTTCCTGGTCAATCTGGCGATCAACGAGGTCCCCCATCTCGCCCTGGTGCTGCTGGCGCCGGCCACGGTGATGACGGCGCTGGACGGCGATCTCGGCGTGTCCGGCTGGGCCGCGGCGGGGCTGATCGTGGCCGGCCTCGTCGTCATCGCCGCGCGGGGCCGTCGCTCAGCGCACGCCCTCCCGCGGGCCTTGGACGACGGCCTCGGGGCCGGGTGGCGCGCCGCCGTCGCCCCCGACCTGGCCGCTGCACTGGGCAGGCGCCCGCCGTACCTGCGGATCCTCGCCATGCCGTTCCGGCTGCGCCCCCGCGCGGTGGTGAAGGTGCGCAACATCAGCTACGGCGAGGCCGGGCGCCGCAACCTGCTCGACGTCTACCATCACCGATCCCGTCCCGCCGGCGCGCCGGTCCTGATCCACCTGCACGGCGGCAAATACCGGCAGGGCAGGAAGAGCACGCAGTCGATGCCGCTCGTCCACCGGCTCGCCCGCCAGGGCTGGGTCGTCGTCAGCGCGAACTACCGGTTGCGCCCCGCCGCGACCCACCCCGACCACCTCATCGATGCCAAGAAGATGATCGCGTGGGTGCGCCGGCACGGGCACGAGTACGGCGCCGACCCCGGGGCCCTGTTCGTCTCGGGCAGTTCGGCAGGCGGGCACATGGCCCTCCTCGCCGGCCTCACCCCCGACGACCCCGCCTACCAGCCGGGATTCGAAGACGCGGATACCACTGTCACCGCCGTCATCGTGTTCAACGGCTACTACGGCCCCTATTTCGGCGACGGCGAAAGCGATGACTCGGCTCCGGCTGCCCACCTGCGGCCGGACGCGCCGCCGGTCCTGCTCGTGCACGGCGACCGGGACACGATCGTCCCGGTCGAGAGCGCCCGGAGCTTCGCCGCGCGGTTGCGCGAGGTCAGCGCCAACGCGGTCGTGTACGCCGAGTTGCCGTGGGCGCAGCACGCGTTCGACCTGTTCCCCTCGCTGCGCTTCGAGGCGGTCGTGGACACGGTCGAAGCGTTCGCCGCCTGGGTGCGTTCCCCTGGCGGAAGCCCGGGCCAGCTCGACGGGCAATGCCGCAGCCATTTCGAATCCGGACGAACGCCAGATCCGAACCGTCTGTGAAAGGCAAACATCATCATTCGCACGATCTAAACCAGAGACCTGCGCGCTGACGGTGGATCACTATGCCGGCCTTGTCTTCCATCCTGGTCGCGTCCGTGGCGGTAGCGGTCGCCTACGGAAAGGGCGGCTGGGGCCGGGCAGGACACACTCGCCGCGATCGCGACCGGCAGGCCGAGCTGGACGGTCTTCTACGCCGCCCAGGCCGAGACCCTGCCCGCCCAGCGCATCGGGTTCCGCCCCATCGGCCGACCGCTCACCGTACAGACCTACTTGGCCGTGCATCCGGCCGCCTCCGCGCGACGGCTCGCGCCGCTGCTGGAGGCATGCGGAAGTGAAGGCGGCTGACCGGGGACGTGCTGTCCTCCGGCGGGAGGGTGGGCAGCGCTTCCGAGCCACCTCCCCTATGGGTTCCCGGCGGTGGCGGAGGAAAGGAAGCCGCTGAGGTCACGGTTCATCATGCGGGTGCCCGCTTGCGTCGCCGGTGGTTCGGGCTCGGCCTTTCGTCGGAGCCGCTGCGAGTGGGCCGATCTCGTTGGCGCGGGTGGTCTGGACGAAGCGTAAGAAGGTGCCGGAGGGGTCAAGGAAGGCGCAGTCGCGGAAGCCCGGGCGGTCGATCGGTTCCTGCATCACCTCGGCGCCTGTGGCCGCAAGGCGACCGCCTCTTCGAGGTCGGCGACGGCCACGACGCAGGACGACGGGCGCAGGACCGTGCCCGGGGCGCTTGCCGGACGGAGAGCATCGCTCATCATGCCTCTTTCGGGTGGGTGGGCAGGAAGACGATGTCGAGGGCGGCGAGCCGGCCGGGGTCGGTGTCGACGGCGATCCACGTGATCCGGTCGTGGTCGATGGTGAACTCGATGAGGGCCTTGGCCGTGCCGCGGTGGGTCCAGACGGCGGCGGGGACGCCGTCGACGAGGGCGAGGCGGGCGGCCTTGGCGCGGCCGGAGAAGAAGGCGGCGACGGCTTCGGCGCCGTGCAGGTCGCCGACGGCGACCGCGTCGGGGTCGAGGAGGGCGAGCAGGGCGTCGAAATCGCCGTCGCGGGCCGCGGCGAGGAACGCCGCGACGATCTCCCGCTTCGCCGGGCGCGAGGTGTCCGCGGCCTCGGCGGCGCCCTGTACGCGGCGGCGGGCCCGGCTGGCGAGCTGGCGGGCCGCGGCCGGAGAACGGTCCAGGACGGCGCCGATCTCCGGGAACGAGACCGCGAAGACGTCGTGGAGGACGAAGGCGAGCCGCTCGGCCGGGCTCAGCGTGTCGAGCACGACCATCAGCGCGATCCCGACGGAGTCGGCCAGCAGCGCCTCGTCCTGAGGATCGGTCCCGTCCACCGGGTGGAGCCGCTCCTGGGGCGCTTCCGGCTCGGGCGGCAGCGCCCCCGCGGTGTCCTCCCGCCTGGCGCGGCGCGCCTCCAGCATGTTCAGGCACACCCGCGCGACGACCGTGGTCAGCCACCCGCCCGGATTTTCCACACCCGAGGTGTCGGCGCGGCTGACGCGCGCCCACGCCTCCTGCACCGCGTCCTCGGCCTCGCCCGGCGAGCCCAGCATCCGGTACGCCACCGCCTGCAAGTGCCGCTGGTGCTCGGCGAACCGCGCGCTCACCCAGTCGTGCTCACTCATGTCACACTCCCGCGAAAACTCCTGTCATGGGAAGTGACAGGTGCCACCGCACCCATGTGACATCCCAGAAGGAGACCACCATGAAGGCGCACGTCAGCTCCATCCTCCTGGGCGTCCGGGACATGGACGCCGCCAAGCGGTTCTACACCGAGGGCCTCGGCTGGACGATCAAGGACGACTGGGGCATCTCCGTCTTCTTCGCCTCCGACGGCGCCTCGCCCGTCGGCTTCTATGGCCGCGACGGCCTCGCCGCCCAGGTCGGCACCAGCGCGGAGGGCAGCGGTTTCAGCGGCCTTGTCCTCACCTACGTCGTCCGCAGCGAGGCCCGGGTGAACGAGGTGATGGCCGAGGCCGAGAAGGCCGGCGCCACCGTCCTCAAGCCCGCCGGGGCCCTGCCGTGGGGAGGCTACGGCGGCACCTTCGCCGACCCCGAGGGCTACATCTGGAGCCTCGGCTACAGCGAACAGGGCGAGGACCAGCCGTACGCCGAGTAGACCCCGAGATCGGCAAGACGCCCGGCCGGCCGGGCGGACCGTGAGGAGAGCACACCATGCCACCGCAGATCAGCGCCGTCATGCTCGGCGTCGCCGACCTGGGCCGCGCCAAGCGCTTCTACACCGAGGGGCTGGGCTGCGAGATCGACAAGGACACCCGCCACTTCGTCGCGCTCCACCTGGGCGAGGGCGCCCCGCGACTGGCCCTCTACGAGTGGGACGCCGCGGCTCAGGACGCCGGGGTCGCACCCGAGGGGTCCGGTTTTCGCGGCGCGTCCTTCCACCTCAACCCCGAGTCCCGGGACGAGGTCGACGAGACGATCCGCAAGGCCGTCGCGGCGGGCGGCAGCGTCGTGCGTGAAGCGGCTCCGGCCCCGTGGGGCGGCTACTTCGGGTACTTCGCCGACCCCGACGGGTACCTGTGGAAGGTCACCACCTACGGCTCGTGATCGCAGTGGATCCGCGGGCCCCGGGGACGCCGGGGCCCGCATGGCCACGACGGCGCGGGCATGGAGGGAGCAGGTCATGAGGTTCCGCACCATGGTCGAGCCTCCGGAGCCCATGCGCGGCCTGGAGGTCCCCGCCGAGGTCGTGGAGGCGCTCGGCGGAGGCGCGCGCCCCAGGGTGACGATCACCCTCAACGGGCACACGTGGCAGAGCAGGATCGCGATCATGCGCGGCCGCCACCTGATCGGCCTCAGCAACGCCAACCGAAAGGCCGCCGGCGTCTCCGTCGGCGAAGAGGTCGAAGTCGGAGTCGAACTCGACGACGACCCTCCCCGCCTCGTCGAACCCGAGGACCTCGCCCGCGCCCTGGACACGGACCCGGCGGCCAGAGCCGCCTGGGACCGGCTGTCCCACACCCACCGCCGCCGCCACATCCTGGCCGTCGACGGCGCCAAGAAACCCCAGACCCGCGCACGCCGCATCGACCAGATCCTCACGGACCTGCGCTGAGTCCAACGACGCCTTGCGTTCGAACGCGACCGGCGACAGCCGCGCGCACATCTCGTCCGTGCCAGGGAACGCGTCGCTGCGGATCTGCTTGACTGCGGCATCCAGGTAGAGGGCATATCAAAGCCTCACCTGTCCGCCCTCACCGATACGCCCCCCAGCCCCCGGGGGGGCGCGCCGCCCACTCTCGGAGACCGTTTCCCTTGGGGTGACGGACCTGGGCGGCCCGGCGTGGCCACTTCAGTCCGTGATCCAGGACACACGCCACAAGAGTTCTCTTCGCTTGAACAAGGAGTAACTTGATTCAAGAGTGACCGACCGGTCGGTCATCGAATCGAGGATGTGCGATGCCTTTCGTCCGAAGTAGAGCGGGACAGTTGTTCTATGCCGAGCAGGGCCGCGGTCGGCCGGTCGTGCTGTTGCACGCCGCACTGCACGACCACACCGACTTCGACGCGGTGGCGGAGCCTCTGGCAGCCGCCGGTCATCGTGTGCTGGCCGTGGACTGGCCGGGTCACGGTCGTTCCGAGCTGCCGAACGGGGGGCCGCGTTCGGTGACGGCTCCGCTCCTGGCCGGCGTTCTCGCCGATCTCGTCGCCGAACTGGACCTGGAGCGGGCCGTGTTCGTCGGCAATTCGGTCGGCGGGTACGCCTCGGCCAGGCTCGCGCTGGACCACCCGGACCGGGTCGCCGGGCTGGTCCTGGTCAATGCCGGCGGGTTCGTCAAGGTCCCCCGCCTCGCGGCCCGGGCCTTGGGTGTCCCGGCCGTGAACCGGGCGGTGTTCCCCCGGCTCGTCCCCCGGTACATGAAGCCGGACAGCGACCGGCTCCGCGCCATCACCCGCCGGGTCCAGGGCAGGGCGCGCAGCAGGACGGGCGCCGCCGTGTCCGCCGCGCTGTGGCGCAGCATCGCCGATCCGGCCTACGACCTGCGGGCCGACGGACCCCGGCTCGGTGTACCCGTGCTGCTGGCCTGGGGGGCCCGCGACATCATCCTCCCCATGTCGGCCGCACGCCAGACGCAGGCGGCGATACCCGACGCGGACCTGCGGACGCTCGAGACCGGGCACGTGCCCTTCGCCGCCGATCCGGACGGCTTCGTGGGGCTCGTACTGCCCTTCCTGGAATCGGTGCGGACCGCAGGGAGCGCGCAGTGAGCCCCGGCGTCCGGCAGCAGCGCGCGGCGGCCACTCGCCAGCAACTCATCACCGCGGGCCTGTCCCTGGCAGAGCGGACAGGACTGGCAGGCATGAGCGTCAACCTCATCGTCGCTGAGGCGGGCGTGGCCAAGGGCACCTTCTTCCATCACTTCCGCGACCGGTCGCAATTCCTGCTGGCGCTGCACACCGAATTCCACGACCGTGCATTCGCCGAGATCGACAAGAGGATCGCTGGGATGGCACCGGGGCGAGCCCGGCTGCTCGCCGCCGCGAACGCCTACCTTGACGAATGCCTGCGCCATCGCGGTGTCCGCGCACTGCTGCTGGAGGCCCGCGTCGACCCCACCATCATCGAGGCGATCGCGTCCCGGAACAGCAAGGTCGTCCAGCTGACCAGTCCCGACTTCGCCGCCATGGGCCGTGCGCACCCCGAGCCGAGCGCGGCCATGTGGAACAGCGCCGTCGTGGAGGCCGCAATCCTCGAACTCAACCAGGGCGGCCACCAGCCCCATGTCCGAAAAGCGCTGGCCGAGTTCCTCCCCGCGTAGATCCAGCCACCTTCGGTTCGGCGCGTCGGGCATTGCGGCCGAACCTTTTGTCGGCGAACACCTTGCGGCATCCCGCGGCCTTGGGTGCGTCAATCTGCGGGCTGCAGTGTCGTTCTGGGCCAGGGTTGGCGGCCGAGTGTTTGGCCGACCACCCGTTGGCCGTGCTGCCCGTCGTTGGAGGACGGTTTGTGGCGATCGCCCTCACCCCGACAGCCGCCGCCGAACTGACGCGCCCCCGCATCGCAGCAGCGCTGCGCCGGGCTGGTCGGCAACGCGGCATCGACGTCCTGGCCGGGCAGATCCACCGGGCGCTACGGCAGCCGCAACTGCATCACCCGCCGCTTGCGCCGAAGGCGTTCCCGACCGGCCCGTAAGGCAGCCGGCGCCACTCCGACGCCGGCGAGCGGCGGCGGCCGCCTTCGAACCGGGACGCTCCAGGCCCCGGATGCCCGGGTCGAAGGGCCGAGGCGCAGCCCGGGTCAGTAGTCGTCGGCTCCGAGGTAGGGGTCGGTGATCTCGCGGAGCCGCACGAGGATGTCTTGGAGCTGGGCCATGCGGCGTTCGCCGAGATGGGCGGCCCAGCGCGCCTCGACCTCGGCGACGGCGCGGTCGGCGACGGGGCGCAGGCGTTCGGCCTTGTCCGTGAGGCGGACCAGGCGGGCCCGGGCGTCGGTGGGGTCGGGGGCCCGCTCGAGATAGCCGGCGCGTACCAGCTGGTCCACCAGATATCCGGCGGTCTGCTTGGTGACCTGGGCGGACTCGGCGAGTTCGGTGATGCGGGAGCCGTCCTCGGCGACGCGCTGCAACAGCTTGCCCTGGGCCCGGGTGATGTCGGTGTGGCCCGCCGCGGCCAGCGCGGCGAAGGCCTCGTTCTCGATGGCCCGGTAGGCGATGAACAGCAGCACCCCGATGGTGGGCCGGTCGGCCATGGCACCCCTTGACATTGGTCAGAAGTTCTGTCTAACTGATGATGCTCAATAGACAGAACATCTTACCAATCAGGGGGCGAGCGTGGACTCGGCGGAGATGTGGCGCGCCATCCGCGCGGAGCGGGCGTGGACGGCCGATGCACTGCAGTCGCTTCGCCCCGACCAGTGGCGGGCGCCGACCCTGTGCGCCGGATGGACGGTGCGGGAGCTGGCCGGGCACCTCGGCTACGGCCCGCGGGCGCGCCTCGGCGACGTCCTCGTCCAGGCGGTCCGGGCAGGCGGCGGCTTCGACCGGATGATCGACGCGACCGCCCGGCGGGAGGCCGCCAAGCCGCCTGCCGAACTCGTCGAAGGACTGCGCGCGGCGGTCGGCTCCCGCCGGCTCGCCCCGAGCCAGACCATCCGCAACGCGCTGCTGGACATCCTGGTCCACGCCCAGGACCTGGCCATCCCGCTGGGCCTGGACCACCCCATGCCGGTCCACGCCGCACGGGTCGCCGCGGACGACGCGTGGCGGCACCGCTTCCCCTTCCACGCCCGCCGCCGGCTCCACGGCCTACACCTGGAAGCCACCGACGTCTCCTGGACCGCGGGGGCCGGCGCGAAGGTCGAGGGCCCGATCTTCGCGCTGCTCCTGCTGCTCACCGGCCGCTACGCCGCCCTCGACCTCCTCGCAGGACCGGGCCTTCGCCGCCTCCGCGACTCATAAGGTCCGCCGGCACAAGGCAGTGCCCGCAGCCCAGAGTGCACCGCGGGTATGGAAGTAGCAGGCGATCTGCTTTCGGTCACGATGCTGCACGTGTCCACAGGGGGCTCCTCGCGGCGACCGAGCGCAACTTCTGAGCACTCCTCTACGCCTTCCACCTGCGTGGACATAGTCCTCGGCAAGTGCAGGGCCGGCCTGCGTCAACGCCGATATCGGCCGCATCCGGCGCCGGGGTCGAGGCCGAGATTCGTCCGATGATCCAAAAGTCGATCGGGGATTTCGAGCCCCGAACGCTGCCATCGATCGTCACTCTGAGCAATAGAACATTACCGAAGTGTGACGTCAAAGGGCGTTGTGAGGTCAGTGTTTCCTTCCCAGAGAAGGGGAGAGTGAGAGCGTGGCAAGCTCTTTTCAGCGGGACAAGGTCCAGATGGTCTTCGACGCTTGGACGGCGACCGGGGACGGTTCTCTTCGCAAGGCGGGCGGAATTCCGACGCCTTCGCCCGTCGCTGGGCGGCGGTCCGGCTCGCCGACGACGAAGGCGGCACCGGCTCTCTTGAACCGGCACACCGGCGGGAGCGAGCTTTGCGCAAACCACCGGCGAACCGGCGCACCCGGCGGCTCGATGAGTTTGCGGGCGCGCGGCACAGGACGCGGTGTCCGATGCCGGCACACGAGCGACCGGGCGCCGGCGGAGTGTCTGGAGGCGGTACGTGCTGACCGTGGGCGTTGAGGAGGAGTACCTCCTGATCGATGAGCACTCGGGTCTGCCGGTCGCCGACAGCCGCAGAGTCAGGCAGGCCGCACGCCGGATGTGCGACCCGCACCCGGACGAGGTCCAGCTCGAACTCCTCCAGGCCCAGATCGAGATCGCGACACCGGTGTGCGACACCCTCGACCAACTCAGCGACCACCTGCGGCGGCTGCGCGGGAACGTCGGCGAGGCGGCCCGCGAGACGGGGCACCGGCTGGCCTGCACGGGTTGCGCCCCCTACCGCGCGCCGCAGCCCGTCCCCGTCACCGCGACCGAGCGCTACCACGCCATGCGCGACGACTCGCGCATCCTCGCCGACGAGCAGCTCATCTGCGGGATGCACATCCACCTCGGCATACCCGACAGGGACGTGGCGGTCAGCGTGCTGAACCGCATGCGCCCCTGGCTCCCGCTGCTCTTGGCCTTGGGCGCCAACTCACCGTTCTGGGAAGGGAACGACACCGGGTACGCGAGCTGGCGCACGCTCATCTTCGGCCGGTGGCCGGTCAGCGGCCCGCCGCCCTCCTGCACCAGCGCCGCCGACTACGACGAGCGCGTCGCAGGCTTGATCGACGCGCACGTGATTCCCGACCGATCGCACCTTTACTGGCACGCGCGGCCGTCCGAGGGGCATCCCACGCTGGAAATCCGTGTGCTCGACGTCCAGCTCCACGCCGACACGGCCGTTGCCCTCGCCGGCCTCACCCGGGCGCTGGCCACGGCGTGTCTCACCGGGGGCGCCCCCGACCGCCGGTTCGACCATCCCGAGATCCTCCAGGGCACCACGTGGCTCGCGGCGCGGCACGGCCTGGACGCCGAACTGGCCGTCCCGCTCACCGATCGGGCCCGTCCGGTCCGCGACCTCACCAGGGCGCTCATCGAGCATCTAGCCTCCCGCACCGATGATCCCGCCTGGCCCGCCGTCAGTGCCGAGATCCACCGGCTCCTGGAGCAGGGCAACGGTGCCCAGCGGCAGCGCCGCGCCGTCGCCACCGGAGACAGGGACCATCTGCTGCGCACCATCACCGCCGGGGCTTGACCCGGCCCCGGGGAACGGGGCACGCCTCGACGTAGCGGTTGCGAACTGCCAGTACTGGGCGCCCGGCCCTGCGCCGGCGGCGACGGCCTTGAGGGCAAAAGTGTCCTACCGATGCACCACCATGGCCGGAACCGTCACCACGACAGCGGCTTTTCCGGAGGAGAACCATGGCCTTTCCCGCCCTTCCCCAGCCCGCGCCCGGCGAAGTGCTCTTGGTATGCACCTGTTTCAGGGACGGCGCGCCATTATGGGGCGGGCTGCTCGATGAGATCCGAGGTCGTCGGGAAGGTGATGTGCTCGTCGTGGACGGCGACGTTCGGCTCCGCTTGGTCGAAGGCCCCGCGTGGAATTCACTGCACGGCGGGAACGTACCGGCGGTCGTCCCTGACGGCGACTCGGCGCAGCAGGTCGCCGTCCTGGCGGACATTCCGGTGGCCTATGGCGGCAGCGGGCCGCTGCTGATCGACCTGGCCGGCGCGCCCGGACGCGGCGTCCGCGTCCCGTCGGCCCGCCTCGGCGAAATCCTGATCGCCCTGACGAGCGGCACCCTCACCTTCGACCAGCTCGTGCGCGACATGGACGTGACCGGGATGTACCAGGGGGATCGAGGCCGGCCGGCCTTCCCCGCACCGGCCGCGCCCCCGCACCGCGCCTTCCCGGTGCTGCCCGCCACCGACGCCGCCCTGCTGGTCCGCACCTGCTTCGACGACGAGGACGGCTGGCACGCCCTGCTCGCCGATCTGCACGGAGCCGACGAGAAGGGCTGGGTCGGCGCGGATCTGGACCCCGACGAGATCGACGTCGAGAACTACCCGCTGATGGCGCGGGTCGTCGACGACCGGGCCTTCGAGGACCTCCAACCGGGCCAGGTCCCCGCGCTGGTCCCGCCGGAGGTGCACACCACGCTGGTCGCGCTCGCCGACGCCAGGACCTTCGCCGAAGCGGGCCGCCCGCTGACCGTCGTCGACCTCTACGACACCCCTGGGCAGCCTGCCGTCCTCCCCTGCAACAAAGTCGGATCGCTGGCATGCAATCTGGAGATCGCCAACATGGACTTCCACGAATTCGTCGCTCAGAAGGACGTCAAACCGTGGTGGGAGGCCCCCTGAAGCCGGCACCACACGCCGCGAACGGTGGACGACGGCGGGCGGTATCAGCGGCGGTGCATGGTCTCGTTGACCGTTAGGCGGGCCTCGTGCAGGCGGTCATACATGCCGGTACCACCGAGCAGTTTGGTCAGGACGGGGACGCACCCGACGATGATGAGCAGGAGACAGGAGCCAGGGGGCGGCGCCGGCGTTGGAGTCCACCCCAACGGCACCAAAGTCAAGCTCACAGACTTGGTCGTGAGCGCAGTCAAGCGCCCCTACCGCTGCGAAGACCGCCGGTACGCTCCGCTCGCTGGCGCCCGCGCCCGCAAGCAGCGTTCCGCGGGTGACTCCGGTCCCAGCCCGCCGACCCGGGAAGCGACACGCCACCACTACGAGCCGCCCCGGTGATCCCCGAGCCCCACAACGGTTGCACCGGAACCGAGAGTCATGCGTCATGCTCAGGGGGCGGAATACCGGAGCGAAGGGGGCCGCCTGTGTGCAGTGTCTGCGGTGACTCCGACCCTCGGCTGATCGGCCTGGCCTACAACCAGGCCGCTCCACTCCATATCCTGCTGAGACTCCTGCAGGCGGGGCCGCACGATGTACGGCACGCACTGGCCACGCGCACGGCGATGCCGGAAAGGCTTGTCGACGAAATCGTCCATCATCGCGACCGGAGCGTGCGGCGGGCTCTGTCCTGGAATCTGGCGGTGGGGCCTCAGGTCCGGTCCCGGCTGGCCACCGACCCCGATCTCGGCGTCAGGGTGAACCTGGTCGAGCACTGCAATTACCGGTCCCAGGTATCGACCCTCGAGCCGCGGACGCCCCTGACCGTCGAGGCGTACGAACTCCTGGCCACCGATCCCGAACGAGTGGTCCGCGAAGAAGTCGCCCTGCAGCGGTACACACCTGCGCATGTCAGGGATCTACTGGCAGCCGATCCCGATCCGGCCGTCCGCCTTTGCCTGATCGATGCCTGGTCGCAGCTGAGCACCGCGGCCAGGGCCGCCCTGCTGTCGGATGCCGACCCCCAGGTGCGGCAGGCAGCCACGCAACGCCAGGCCCCTGCGGCGATCATCGAGTCCGAAAGCGACCTCTCCCCTTGGACCTCGAAACGGGTGATCCTCGCGCGCCCGCTGGCCGAGCGTCTTGCCCGCGACGGCGATGCCGGCACACGCGCCAGGGTGGCCACCGAACCGAGCCTGCCGGCCGATCTCGTCGCCGAGCTGGCCATCGATCCGGACCCGGAGGTGCGGCTCGCCGTGTCCCGGCGCGCCGATCTCACCGAGCAGCAGCGCGCGGCCATCGACTACACCGACGACCCCGGCCGGCTCTTTCATCCACTCGAGTGGGTGACCGATGCGTGCGGCGACCCGGAGATCATGCGCCGGTGCGCGACGTCGGCGCATCCCGCGTTGAGACGCAGCGCCGCGTACTGTCCGCATCTTCCAGCCGACCTCGTGCGGACGTTGGCCAACGACGACGATTTCGTGGTTCGGCTGTTCCTGGCCGAGAACCATCCGGACCCACCCGGTGAGCTGCTGCTCAGGATGGTCCTGGAGTTCGAGGGATACTCCCAGGCCAAGATGTTGCACCACCCGAACTTCCCGCGCTCCGGACTGCGCCACTACGCCACCTCACCCGACCCGCGCGAACGCGCATTGGCGACCCTGGACCCGGACATCCCACCCCAAGCGATCGAAACTCTCAGCCGCGATCCCGACCTGACGGTGCGGCGTTCAGCGGCCGCCGACGCCCGACTGCCCACACCACGGCTCCTGGAAATGCTGTCCCACGACGACACCGCTGAAGCAGCCGCGTGCAACCCGGCCTTGCCGCTCCAGACCATGGAAGACATCCTGCGCCGATGACCGCAGCACTTGGGCGCGGCGCCGCCCCTTCAAGGAGAAGGGTGCCGTTCCGACGGACGACGCCGCCGATGGCGTTCGGCGGTCAGGTTCTGGTCAGGTGGCGGGCGACGGGACCGGCCCGGAGAGACCGCACGCCCAGGACCCGCCGGCAGCCGCCAGGCCGGCCCTTGAAGTGCAAGGACGGATGCCGTTAACGAACGTGGCGATGGCCGCAAACGGATGGACAGGCGCAACCGGAGCTTGGTCGGCAGCCGGAGACCGACCCCCGGGACATGGTCGGTGGCGCCCTGCCGGCCTGCGGTTCAGCGCTGAGCGCCGACATGCGACCGGGCCCGGCCCCGGGCGGCGGGAAGACCTGGCCACAGTCTCGGCCCCGAAGCCTCCTCGCGGGCCTACAGTTCTGTCGCATGACTTCGCCGCCGCCCTCGTACGGTTTCACCCGCAGGCGACCGGCCGCGGTCGAGATCGCGTTCTGGATCGCGGTCGTGGTGCCGCCGCTGGCGACCGTGCTCAACGTGGCCGCCTTCGTGGTCGTGAAGAGGGCCGTGGACGACGTGTTCGGCACGACGGGCGGGGACGCTCAGGCGTCGATGTACGAACTCCGTGACAAGGTGAACGGGCCCCTGCTCGGCCTGTTCCTCTTCTTCACGGCCCTCTACCTGCTGCTGAGCGGTCTGTGGATCCTGCTCGGCCTCAAGATGCGCGGCGGCCGACACTGGGCTCGGATCACGCTGACCGTGTTCGCCTCCCTGTGGGCCCTGTCCAGCCTCGTCGCGCTGATCCGCGGCGACACCCAGGGCTTCACCACCGGCTACATACCCCCCTTCTTCGAGTTCCCGAGCTCATACCTCGTACTGGACTACACGCGAAGCGCCCTGGATCTGGTCGCCATGGCCGCATTCATCCCGCTGGTCTTCCTGAGGCGGTCCAACCAGTACTTCACAGCCCGACGCCCACCTGCCTGAGTCGGCTCACCCCCGGCCCCGCTACGTCTCCGACCGCACCGCACCAGGCAGCTCAGCACCCTCCAGCAGGCCGCAGATCAGGTGGAACCGACGAGGAAGTCGGCCGCGGCGAGCATGTCCACCAGCCGGTCGATGCGAGCAGGGCACGGGAGGGCCCGTAGAGCAGATCGCCGAGCCTCGCGGCTGGATCCGCACAGTGGCACTGCGGCGGCACCGGGCGCGGCGCCGGGTGAACGTCCTGGTGCCGTGGCTGCCCAAGGCGCCCGCGCCAGGACATGCCGAGTTGACCGGACAGGCCCGCGACCTGCTGGCCGTACTAGGTGCCGATGCGAATGCCCTTGCATGGGAAGTCGCCGTGTTTCGCGATCCGGCCGACCTGGGAGGTGGCGGCCGACACGCGGCAGGCACCGGCCACGTGCTGGGGGAACAGCCCGGTGGGACCAGGTCGCTGCTGGGGCAGCGGCATGCTGGTTTCTGTGGCCACGATCGCTACGCGGACCTCGGGCCCGTAGATCTTCGGCTGCCCCAGCCGTTCGGCGTCCCGCAAGCCGCCCGGGCCCAGTGCGGAGAACGGTCCACGCCACTTGCGCACCGTGTTCACGTTGACCTCGAGCTCCCTGGCGATCGCACCATGGGCGAGCCCGTCCGCCGCGCCGAGGACGATCCGGGCCGGCAGCATCGCCCGCACCTCGGACTTGGCCGATGCCACCGTCAGCACCAGCCGCTCGCGGACCCGCGAATCGATCGCCACCGCCACCGCTGTCCCCGCCCGTCGCCCATCCTCCACAGCCACCGATCATGGTCGGGCCGTTGCCGCACCCGGCAGGATGGGCGCGTGCCGAAGAACCCCCCGGAATCGATGCAGCACCACCTACGCCAGCGTCTGAACCACCACGCCCGCGCCTGCTGGCCCCACGTGGACACCATCACGGTCAGCTTCCGCAGCGGATTCGCCTACGTGGCGGCCGAGTTGCCCGGCGAGCAGAGCCTGCCACTGTGCCGACTGCGTTTCACCGGCGTACTGCACACCTGGGGCTTCGGGCTCTACCTGGCAGACAACGACAGCTACCGGGACAACATCCTGCCCAGCGGGCTGCCGGCCGGCTCCCCGGAGGAAGCCCTCGACTGCGCAGGCCACATCTACCTCAACACACTCGCGCCCGCCATCCGGGTGCCGGCAGGACTCGTCGTCCTCGTCGGTCCACCAGCCTCGGGTAAGACCAGCTTCGTTCGGGCACTGATCGCGCGCCGGCAGATCGACGCGGAAGCCGTGGTGTCCAGCGACGAGATCCGCGCGGAGCTTTTCGGCACCTCACCCGCGCCGGCGGAATCCGACGCGGCGGACGCACGGATCTTCGAGGAACGTGACCGCAGGATCGTCGCCAGGCTCGCGGCCGGGCACAGCGCGGTCGCCGAGTCAACGAACGTCACGCCGCAGGCACGTGCACGACTCATCGCCATCGCCAGGCGCTTCAAGGCCCCGGTGATCATGCTGCGATTCACCCCGGACGTCACCGATCTTCTCCAGCAGCACACAGAGCGAGGGCGTACGGACCTCACCGCCGCGGACGTCCGTGCCTACGCCGCCATCATGACCCGGGACGCCGGTGCCGACCAGCTCCGCTCCGAGGGCGCGACCAGCGTCCACGATGTCCCCGGACGTCGCCAAGCGACCACGCCCGCCGAAGCCGCCGCGCACTTCTCGTTCGTCTCACAAACGCGACGTGCTCGCACCTCCCCCTCCACTCCACGAACTTCCGCGGACCACCACGAGAGGCCAACCTGATCGTATGGTCAGCGGACCACACGGGGCGGCGGCGAAAAGCAGCAGGCCACCAGTCGGAGTCCGTCACGAGAAGGTGAACCTAGCGGCTGGTCACCGCCGCTATTCGTAATGGAGTCTGAGGCACCGGCCCGTGCCCGGCGCTGGGCGCGGTGGCCGGCACCTTTCTTTGACGCCTCGGTGTCGCATGGGTCATCGGCGACGTCCCCAGGTTGACGGTGGGGCTGCCGCAGCACCTCGCGGAACGCTTCCCAGGAGTACCGGAAGTCTTTACCGGTCTTCAGCGCGGGGATCTTCCCGGCGTTGCCCATCCGGCGAACGGTCTAAGGCGAGAGACCCAGCTTGGTCGCAAGCTCGGCAGCGGTGAGCACATCGGAATCGTGGCCAGGCATGTGGGTCATCGCCGGCTCTGTGCTAGCGGACCGGGCCTAGCACGTACGTCCGCGTACCCGGGAGCGTGACGGTTTCCAAGAAGTCACACGTCTGATCTGAAACTGACCGAGCCTCGCGTCGGAGCCCGCCAACTCCCATGCCTCTCACCTGCATGGACGAGGTTTTCGGCAGGCACAGGCACCGGTCCCACGCCGTACGGAGCCGGGTCGCGGCTCGTATGCCGCCGTGCGGGCCCTCGTCCGTAGGGGTCTGCGCATGTCCGGTCTCCCCGTGCCGGAGCACCTGGACGCCCGTACGGTGCCACCGCTCCCCTAGCACCGGCGCCGGTGGAACTGATCAGCGTGGACTGGAGGAGCTGGTTCGCGCGCGGTGCAAGCTGCCGGGTACACCACGTTGACAGGACGGTCGTCGAAAGGATTCGGGGCCATCTCGCCGTGGGCGATACGGCGCTCGTCAAGGATTCCCGCGTGGCACGTCTGCAACGAGATGGCCGCTGCGCTCACGTGACTCGGCAGCTTGGGGCGGCATATCGTCCGCGTATCGGAAACCGCATACGTGCTGACAACACGGCGCCGTCTTGACTTGAGACATGGCCTCCAACGAATTGGGTCTGTCTTATAGCGAAGCGACCACGGAGCATCGCGCCCGAACGGTGACCGGGCCATCTCCCTCGCCCATCCCGGCGACGGGACTCGCGGTCTTCGGATGCGGCCAGGACGAAGCCGGCTTGTTCCAGCAGGCAGGGGCACGCCTCGGATTGTCGCTCACCATCACCGAGGCCGCCGTCTGCGAGAGCAACGCTGAACTGGCACGTGGCAACCGGTGCGTCAGCGTGAACCATAAGACTCAGATCACCAATCCCACGCTTCTGGCGCTCAGCGAGGCCGGCGTGGAATACATCTGCACCAGAAGCATCGGCTACGACCACATCGATCTGGTGTACGCCGAGCGCGTCGGCATCTCGGTCGGCAATGTCGCCTACTCACCGGACAGCGTGGCCGACTACACGTTGATGTTGATGCTGATGGCCGTGCGCCACGCGAAATCCACCATCCGCCGCACCGACGCTCATGACTATCGGCTGAGCGACGCTCGCGGCAGGGAGCTGCGGGACCTGACCGTCGGGGTGGTCGGAACAGGCCGCATCGGCACAGCGGTCATCGACCGGCTGCGAGGCTTCGGCTGCCGCGTGCTGACCCACGACACCCGATCTCACGTCTCAACCGGCCACGTGCCGCTCGACGAACTGATCGAACTGAGCGACATCGTGACGCTCCACGTCCCGCTCACGGCGGACACCCACCACCTCCTCGATCGCCATCGCATCGAGCGGATGAAGCCCGGCGCGTACATCGTCAACACAGGTCGAGGACCGCTGCTCGATACCGACGCGCTCCTCGCCGCACTGGAGAGCGGCAGGTTGGGCGGCGCGGCACTGGACGTTCTCGAAGGCGAGGAAGGCATCTTCTACGCCGACTGCCGAAACAGGAATCTCGAGAACGAGGCCCTGGTGCGGCTGCAGCGCCTGCCGAATGTCCTGATCAGTCCGCACTCCGCCTACGACACCGACCACGCCCTGAAAGACATCGTCGAGAACACCATCGTCAACTTCCTGGACTTCGAATGCGGGAGAACGGCATGAGCAGACTGAAGGTCGGACTCATCTTCGGAGGCGCTTGCGAGGAACATCCCGTCTCCATCAAGTCGGCGCGCGAGGTGGCGAGGAACCTCGACACCGAGAAGTACGAGCCGTTCTGGATCGGCATCACGGCCGACGGCGTGTGGAAACTGTGCGACGGCCCCGGCGCGGACTGGGAGAACGGCAGTGCCCGTCCCGTCACGTTGTCACCCGACCGGAGCGTGCACGGCCTGCTGGTCATGGGCGAGGAGGGCTATGAGACGGTGCGCCTCGACCTCGTGTTCCCCGTACTTCACGGCAAGCTCGGCGAAGACGGCGCGATCCAAGGCCTGTTGGAACTCTCCGGCATCCCCTACGTCGGCTGTGACATCCAGGGCTCGGCCTTGTGCATGGACAAGTCCCTGGCCTACACCGTCGCCAAGAGCGCGGGGATCGCCACGCCGAACTTCTGGGTCATCGCGGAGAACGAGAAGGTCGATTCCGACCGTCTCCGGTATCCCGTTTTCGTGAAGCCGGCCCGTTCGGGCTCCTCGTTCGGCGTCAGCAAGGTCAGCGACAAGAACGAGTTGACGAGCGCGCTGAGCACGGCGTACCGATACGACTCGAAGGCCTTGATCGAGGAGGCCGTGGCCGGCCGCGAGATCGGCTGCGCGGTCCTCGAAGAACCCTTCGGCCTCGTCACCGGCGAAGTGGACCGCGTCGACCTCTCGCACGGGTTCTTCAGGATCCACCAGGAGGACTCACCCGAGACCGGATCGGAGAACTCGACGTTCATCGTTCCCGCCGACATCTCCGACGACTCGCGCCGGCTCGTCCAGGAGACCGCCAAGACCATCTACCGCGCCCTGGGCTGCAAGGGACTCGCCCGCGTCGACATGTTCCTCACCGACGACGGACAGGCGGTGCTCAACGAGGTCAACACCATGCCCGGCCTGACGTCCTACAGCCGCTACCCACGGATGATGGCCGCCGCGGGACTGTCGCTGTCCGCCGTGATCGACCGGCTCATCGCGATGACCCTGCACGGGAAGAAGCGGTGAACGACGACTTCGGCTACGTCGACGACTTGGTGCCGGGCGTCCGCTGGGATGCCAAGTACGCCACCTGGGACAACTTCACCGGCAAACCGGTGGACGGCTATCTCGCCAATCGCATCGTCGGCACCCGATCCCTGTGCGCGGCCCTGGAGCAAGCACGCGAGAAGGCGGCCGCCCTCGGCTTCGGGCTGCTTCTCTGGGACGGGTATCGCCCCCAACGCGCCGTCGACTGCTTTCTCCGCTGGTCGGAGCAGCCCGAGGACGGCCGGACCAAACCGCGGCACTACCCGAACATCGACCGGACCCAGTTGTTCAAGCACGGATATGTGGCCGAGAAGTCGGGCCACAGCAGGGGCGGCGCCGTCGACCTGACCCTCTATCACCTTGCCACCGGTGAGCTTGCTCCCATGGGTGGCGGCCACGACCTCATGGACCCGATCTCACGTCATCGAGCCCGCGGAATCACGCCGATCGAAGCCCAGAACCGTGAGCATCTCCGTTCCGTCATGGAGGACTGCGGATTCGATCGGTACGACCGCGAATGGTGGCACTACACGCTGCGAAACGAACCCCATCCTGATGTCTACTTCGACTTCCCCATCACGTGACCGGAGCCTCCATTGCATCTCGCAGTGGGGACATCTAGAACGCAACGACGACGTCGTCATGCGGCGCACCGGCCCATCGGGGCTGGAGGTCTTCTTGGGCGGCGCCGCTCCATCCCGTCTGCACGACTGGGCCTCCGACGGATACCGCTCAAGCGAGGAATACCTGTTCTGGTCCCGCAAGGTCTGCGGTCTGGCGTGCTTGCAGTCGCTGCTCCACGGCTGGACCGACATCCGGCTGTCGATGGGCGAACTCCTCGCGCTGGCCCTCGACTGGGGCTGCTACGTGGTGGAGCCCTCCGGCAAGGTCCAGGGACTCATCTACCGGCCGTTCATGGCCTGGGTCGGTTCACAGTTCGGTTTCCGCTGCGAACTGGTCGAGCGCACGCCCATTCACGTATCCAGCCGAGAGGTGCGACCCGGGCAGGTCATGATCGCGTCAGTATCGCCTGAGATTCGCGACCCGAACACCCGCGCGCCCCAACGTGGAGGCCACCTCGTGCTGGTCTATGCGGCCGATGACGGTGTCGTGCGGTTCCACAATCCGTCGGGCTATTCACACAACTCAGACTCCGCATCATTGCCCCTGCAGGTATTCGAGCGGTTTCACGCGAACCGCGGAATCTTGATCGGAGGGACATCGTGATGCCCGGCGGGCCGCCCCCGCGCGTCGTCGTCGCCGGTGGCCATTCGGCAGGGCACATCGAGCCCGCGATGAACTTCGCCGACGCGCTGCGCCGTCTGGAGCCCACGGCCGAGATCACCGCCCTCGGCACCGTCCGCGGCCTGGACACCACGCTCGTTCCCGCGCGCGGCTACCCGCTCGAACTCATCCCGCCGGCGCCGCTGCCGCGCAGACCGAACCGGGCCCTCCTGCAAACGCCGGGTAGGCTGCGCGACTCGGTGCGGGCGGCCGAGGCCGTGCTCGACCGCGTCCGGGCGGAGGTCGTGGTGGGCTTCGGCGGCTACGTGGCCATGCCGGCCTACCTCGCCGCCCGCAGGCAGGGCCTGCCGATCGTCGTCCACGAGGCGAACGCCCGGCCCGGAGTGGCCAACCGGGTGGCGGCCCGGATGACGACGCACGTGTTCACCGCCGCGCCGAGTGTCCGGCTGGCTCACGCCACCGCCATCGGAATCCCGCTGCGGCCGGCGATCACCAGGCTCGACCGGCCCGCGCTGCGCGAAGCCGCCCGCCGGCGATTCGGCCTTCGACCCGACGGACCGGTACTGATGGTCACCGGCGGCTCGCAGGGCGCCCGGTCGATCAACGCCGCGGTGTCCGGCGCGGCCGCGGCGTTGCGGGCGACCGGCGTGCAGGTGCTGCACATCACCGGGCCGCAGCACGTGGTCGAAGCACCGGACCGCGACCCCGCCGACCCGCCCTACGTCATCATGCCCTACGTGGACGAGATGCAGTACGCCTACGCCGCGGCCGACTTCGTGATCTGCCGCTCGGGAGCGATGACGTGCGCCGAACTGGCCGCCGTCGGCCTGCCGACCGCGTACGTCCCGCTCCCGCTGCGGGGCGGTGAGCAGCGGCTGAACGCCGAGCCGGTCATCGCGGCCGGTGGGGCACTGCTCGTCGACGACGCCGACATCGATCCGACCTGGATCGAGACCACCCTGATCCCGGTGCTCACCGATCCCGAGCGGATCGCGAAGATGTCGGCCCACGCGTCGGCGGCCGGCGCACCGGACGCGGACGTCATCCTGGCCGGGCACGTGCTCACCACGGTCGCGGAGCAGCGAAGTATCGCCTCACGAGGCTCGGAGTGAACCATGCGGCTACGGCCGGCGCCACGCGCTGGCCGTAGCCGCAACCGACGACGAGTCATCACTCGGTTTCTTCGCTGTCCGCGCTGAAAGCTCGTCCCGCCTCCGAGGGGGCCTGCCGAACTGTCGCGGGCAGTCGTACCGTGACGCAGAGCCCGCCGTCCGCGCGCGGGCTCAGCGAGAGCGTTCCGTCGTGCGCTTGGGTGATCCTCTTGGCGATCGCGAGACCGAGGCCGGCACCTACATGGTCGCTGCTGATCCGGTCGGTGCCGCGCTGGAACGGCTCGGTGAGGGTGGCCACCACGTGCGGGCTGAGCTTGTCGCCGGTGTTCTCGACCGTGAGCACGACGTCTTCAGGACCGACTGCGGTGCTGATTTGAACGACGCCGGATTCCGGCAAGTTGTGGACGATCGCGTTGTGCAGGAGATTCGTGGTCAACTGCAGCAGGAGCGCATGGGAGCCGACGGTCGGGGCGATGTCTCCGGAGATTTCCATGGCGACGCCGCGCTTCTCGGCAAGCGGGAGGAGCGTTTCGGTGGCTTCTTCCGCGATGAGAGACAGATCAACGTCATCTCGGGCGAAGGAGCCCCGGTCAGTGCGGCTGAGCAGCAGCAGTGCTTCGACGAGATCGATCGCGCGGGCGTTGACGACGCGGAGGCGTTCATCGAACTCGCTGCTTTCCCGGTTCGGATCATTGCGCGCGACATCGAGCATGGTCTGCATGATCGCAAGTGGAGTACGCAGTTCGTGGGAAGCGTTGGCCGCGAAGCGCTGCTGTTCGGCGACATGGGCTTCGAGCCGCGCGAGCATGCCATCGAAGGCGTCAGCGAGTTCCCGGAACTCGTCCTGGCGTCCCTCCAACTGGATCCGGTGAGAGAGCGACCCTCGCGCAGCCATGCGCGTGGCGTCCGTGATGCTGGTCAGCGGGACCAGCATCCGCCCGGCGAGGATCCACCCTCCGGCGAGGCCGAACACCAGCAGGAACGCCAGCACCATTATCGCGGCCGGGACGAAGACGGCTGGGCCGAAATTGCTGCTCGGGTCGAAGGCGCGTCGGAAGTCGGACAAATCAGGGGCGTACAGGCTGTTCGACCTTCCCCGCAGGAGGAACACCCACACGGCGGCGAGCAGCAAGGCACCCGCGATCATGAGGAATCCGACGTAGCTGAGGGTGAGCTTGAGGCGGACGCTCAACCCGGGCGCCCTATCCACGTTCGCCTCCCCCGCTCCTGACTTCTTGCCCTGTGTCGATTCGATATCCGACGCCAGGCGCCGTGGCGATCAGCCAGGGATCGCCATGCCGCTTGCGCAGTGCGGACACCGTGATGCGCACGGCATTGGTGAACGGGCCGGCCACGAGGACTTCGAGCACCGCGAACTGCTTCCGGGATAGCGAGACGTACCGGCCGTCCCGGTCGGCCTCGCAGCGCGAGTCCAGCCGCACATCGGCGAGCCCTCGTGCTGGCGGCTTGTTGTGGGCACGCCTGCGGTCAAGAGTCCTGAGACGGGGCACGAGTTCTTGCAATTCGAATGGCTTGGTGAGGTAGTCATCGGCGCCGAACTCGGCCCCGGAGGCCTTGTCGTACAGACGGCCCGCAGCCGTGGGCATCGGAATCGGCCTGCCGCTGCCTGAAGCGACGATACGTTCGGCGACCTCGTCGCCGGAAGGCCCGGGGATATCGCGGTCGGGGACGGCGATGGCCCAGGGATTGATGCTCAGCATCCCCAGGGCGGCGTCGCCGTCTCCGGCGATGTCGGCCGCGATGGCCTCCTGGCGCAGTCCATCGCAGATGGCCTCGGCCTTGTAGGGCTCATCCTCGACAACCAGCACACTCATGCTCCAAATCGTAGGCGCGAGGGGATATCGCCGACGTATCGAAACAGCACACCTGCGAGTTCTACGCGGAGTTGGAGCGTCGCCAGACCGGCCAGTAGGCGGTCACCGCTCAGGAGAGGACGTCGATTTCGCTGACGGCGAACAGATGGGGCAGCGTTTGCCGAATCTGATGGCGTCATTGAAGCCTGAGTCATCTCCCTAAAGCGGCCTGAAAGGGTCCTTGACGGAAATTGCCGGCGGCGGGGCAATCGCGAGTCCAACGACCGGCACCGGACGCCCGATGACGCTGCTGGCCGGCGTTATCAGGCCGGTGTCGCGTGGATCACCGGCAGTGGAGCAGGTGCGCTCGGGCGACCGCGCTAGCCGCCAGGTCCCGGGTACGCCAGGTCTCGGTGCTGCGCGGACTGTAGCTGTAACCAGGCTCGGCCGGCAGGTGCCGCCCGTTGGACGTCACGGCCCGCCATCCCGGGCGGATTCCCGTGGGCCATTCACGGTCGGCGGGCTCCTCGGCGCGAGGGCCTTCCCGCGGTTCGGTCTTGGTGATGGTCCCGGCGAGGTGTCCGTGGTGGGTGATGTGCCAGCGGTCTTCGTCCTGATCGTCGGGGACCAGCCGCCATTCCCCGTCCCAGCGAACAGGTGCCGCATCCTCGTTCTCCCGAAAAGCGCCGTCCGCGGATGCGTTCTCCCCGGGCGCGAGCGCGGGGTCGGCGGGAGGCTCGATGACGCGGGACCCGCCTGCCGCCTCGGGGACGTTCCTGTACAGCGTGGAGCGGCTGACCCCGAGCAGCCGGGCGATCGAGGCGACGGACTCGTCCGGCCGGGTCAGCAGAGAACGGGCCCGGCGGACCTGATCAGGAGTGAGCGCCGAAGGCCGCCCCCGCGTCGGCGTGGCCTCCCGGCCCTCGCGGGTGCCCTCCACGATCAGCTCGCGGATGAACTCCGCCAGGGCGGCGAACACATGGAAGACCAGGCGCCCGCCCGGCGTGGTGGTGTCGATCGCCTCGTGCAGCGACCGGAACCCGATCCCCCGCGTGCGCAGGCCGGCGACGATCGCGATGAGCTCCTTCAGTGAGCGGCTCAAGCGGTCCAGCGAGGGCACGACGAGGGTGTCGCCGGGCCGGGCGTACTCCAGCGCCTTCCACAGCTCGGCGCGCTCGACGTTCTGGCCGGACTTCTTGTCAGCGTAGATCCGTGCGCACCCGGCCTGCTCGAGCGCGGCGAGCTGCCGGTCCAGGGGCCGCCCGGTCGACACCCGGGCGTAGCCGATCAGGATTCCACCCTCGACTACGGCCGGCTCCGGCGCGAGCGGGTCCTCGCCCAGCGAGCCGTCCAGCAGCGGGCCCGCCGGAAGCTCGACGTCCTCCGATACCTGCCTCTCCTCCATGCCCGCGACTGTACGAAAATGGGTGGGGTGAGACTAGATGAACACTCGGAATTTCCGACGCGCTTTTAACGCCGCTTCGGCCGATTCGGCTCGCCTGGAGAGCCCTCGACGGACCGTATCCAAGAAACGAATGTTTTCGACGCCTGCGTCCAGCCACGGCAGCGTCGCCCGGGTGTTCGCGGTGAAGTATACGATCACGACCGCCCGGCACTCGGATCGCCCTCCCCGATAGGTGATCTATGAAGCAGGTAAGGCTAATGACACAGCCGAGGAGGTAGCGGGGTGGAGCCACGGTTCCGTCGACCATGTGGTCCTGGGGGAACCTCGGCGTCCCCTGGCCGCTCGGCTCTCTGAGCCTGAACGACTCCCGGGTCGTTCTCAAGACCGCCTGGAAGAGGTTCGTGTTCACCCCAGCCAACGTGGCCTTGCCGAGACGCTTCACGAAGAGGCGCCGCCGTTTGAGGCGTCGCAAAACGATCGTTTTACGCCAGGTTATTGGCCATGTCGTTTGGCAGCCCGGGCGGCCGCCGCCCGGTCGCGTCCTCAAAGAGGACGGAGGCCGCCCGCGATGGCGTTCATGAACGGAGTCTGGCCGCAGCCAAGACCAATCTCGGCGGCTTCAGGCGGTCGGCAGTCGATGTGTCGTCGACTGCCGACCGAGGTGCGTGGCAGGGGTGGTCAGCGCGCCGCTGGCGGCTTTCTCATCGATGTTCCGGTATCCGGTTCGATCGCACGTTCGTCCTCTTGGCGGGGGTAGACGTGCAGGAGCAGGGGGCTGAGGTCCGGACCGGTTGGGGGCTCGACGCGCATTCCGGCGGTGGTGAGGGCGGTGGTGTAGGCGGCGATTTCGGCGGCGGGGCTGAGGGTGCGGCGGCGGGCGCGAGAGGCGCAGGCGACCAGGAAGGGGTCGCCGTCGCGGCCGCCGTCGACGAAGAAGCCGTCGCCAGGGTGGCCGAATTCGGGGCGTCCGGCGTTGCGCAACACCTCCCGAATGGTCTCGGCGTCACGGTCGCGGCGGGACCTCAGCGGCTGCCGCCAGCGACCGTATCCGAACGCGGGAAGGTCCTCGACCTGCTCTGTGAGGGCGGACAAGCTGTCTTCTCCTGCACATCAACGACCACCGTGGCCAGGTGGCGGCTGGTGGTTCACGGGCGGATCTGTGATCAAGAACTGGGCAACGCGACTGCGTCCTTGCGGCTCAGGACGAAGCCAGGGGCGGCCGGTCGCAGAGCTGTGGTGCACCGGCTCCTTGTTCTTCTGGGCGACCTGGCGCGTGGCTTGTCGGCGCGCGGGTCCCGCCGTAGGCAGCGAGACGACGGGCGAGTTCGTCGCGTTCACGCGTGAGTTCGGCGAGTTCGTGCTGGAGCTCGAAGATCCGGCGGATGGCGGGCAGCGTCATGCCTTCGTCCATCATGGTGACGACCTGCTGGATGCGGCCGATCTCGGCACGGCTGTAGCGGCGCTGCCCACCCGCCGAGCGCTGCGGCGAAACGACCTGCTGGGTGTCGATGCGACGCAGGAACGCCTGCTGCACCTGCAGCATGTCGGCGACCTGCCCGACGGTGAACAGCGCCGCGTACTCGTCGTCCATGGGAAGCTTCACCGGCCGCCCTCCTTTCTAGTGATCACCGGCCTTCGTGCCGGGCCTGGTGCTCGGGGGCTTCGGACGGCTTCGAGGCAGCGGCCCGCCGCAGACGCGGCGCGGTGGTGCTGGTGTGACCCTGAATACCGCACTCGTCGCGGCGGGTCCGCTGCCGGCCGGGCGTTCACCGGGTTCCCCGATCCGAAACCGACACCCTCGCGGTGCGGTGCCGTGTCGGTGACGGCCGTTCATCGGGACGGTTGCCTGTGGCCCATTGGACGTCAGTTGCTGATCGCCTTCTGAGCCTGGACGGCGATCTTGCGGGGCTTCGCCTGCTCCAGAACGGGGATGCGGACGGCCAGGACGCCGTTGTTGTAGGCGGCCTCGATCGCGTCGGCGTCCAGGTGCTCCGACAGGTAGACGCGGCGGGTGAAGGCGCCCATCGTGCGCTCGCGGACGAAGACGCGCTCGCCTTCGCCGAACTCCTCCTCGCGCCGCGCGCTGACGGTCAGCACGCCGCGGTCCACGGTGACCTCGATCGAGCCGGGGTCGATCCCGGGCAGGTCGAACCGCAGGACGACGTCATCGGCGCGGCGGATCCCGTCCATCGGCATCCCCGCACCCTCGCCGCGGCCGCTCAGCCCGGCCTGCCGGATCGCGCGGTCGAACTGGCGCTCGAACTCCTGCACGAACGGGTCGATCGACGTCAGCAGCATCGCTCGCTCACCTCCGAAGATCCCCGGGGCCTCCACGCCCGGGACTGTTTGCGTCTCGCAGGGAAGGAACCCTGCAACTGAAATCATAAGTACCATGCCGTGCTGGTTGTCAAACATTGGTCGGCAGCCAAGCATCCAGCCCGCCCTCTGAGGTTGGTTCGACGTGTCAAGGCAGACCATCAGGCCAAGTGGGGGCGCCAAGAGAGGCTGTCGCCCCTGGACGAGGTGGCGTAGCCGACGGCAGCCCTCTCCTCGGCCTCTTCGCCGACACCTCTCGGCGGTGGGCTTGCTGACGACCAGGGGCTTGACATTTTTCTTCGGTCGTGGGTATAGAAAATGTGTATCGGTCGTAGACCTGGTGACGCTGGTAGAGGTTTCCGGGAGTGATCGACATGCAAGGGATGGCCCCGATTCGTGTGCCGCGGCGGGTCGGCCGTGAGTTCGCAGAGCTGATCTGCGCCGACGACCAGTGGCTGCGCGAGGAGTTCGACGCCCTGATCGCGGCAAGCTATGGCGCGCCACCTACCTGGCCCGGGCCGCCTGCACCCCCGTCCACTCCCCCCACCGGGCGACCGTGGCGATATGACGTGCCGGAGTCCCCTGGTCACCGCCGGGCCGGGGGCTCGGCCGCCGTCGGCGGCAACGCGATCCGGCGTCAGCGCTCACCTCCGCCGCGCCGACGTCGCTCTCCTGCATCGGTGCTCCAGCCGGAGCCTGGAGGTCGGATTCCCGCGACGGCCCGGCCATGACGCACCCGACGGTGGAGCATCCCGATGACGGAGCGAGCACCTCCCGGGGTGGTCCTCGGGACGAGCAGCCGTATATGCCGAGGCAGCACGTCACGACGGAAGGAGGAAACGGCAACCGGCAGAGACAGTCTCGCTCAGCGTCAGCGCATCAACCGGGCCGGCGAGTTCCCTCCCTCAGAACGCGCCGGCCCGGCTCTCGTGCCGTCACACGACTGCGCCGCCCACCAGCCAAGGGCGGTCCGCAACGGCGGGGCCTGCAGCGGGCGAGTCGCCGTAGCGGCCGGGTTCGGGAGAGCGCCACCGCCGACGGCTCTAGTGGTCCCGACTCGATCGAACAAACCCCGTGAGCAATCAGGAACTACGGTGAGCCCTGACAAACCGCCGGGTCCAGGCCATGACGGCGTTGAGGACGGCGGCGGCGCGGTAGACGGTCGCGTGCTTGTCACCCGGCTCGCCGTCGGAGCTGGTCGGCCCTGGCTCGGTAGCATGCGGCCCATGGCCATCAAGCTTGAGAACGTCGGCATCACCGTTCGCGACCTCGAAGCAGCGATCGCATTTTTCGCAGACCTCGGTCTCACGGTCGTCGGCCGTGACACGGTCAGTGGTGAGTGGACCGACACCGCCGTCGGCCTTGATGGCAACCACGTCAACATCGCGATGCTCCGGACGCCAGATGGCCACGGTCACCTCGAGCTCTTCGAGTACATCCACCCCACAGCGATCGAGTCGACGCCCACTCGTCCCAACGAGATCGGCATGCACCGCGTCGCGTTCTCGGTCGACGACATCGACAAAGCCCTTGAGATAGCCGCGAAACACGGATGCCGTCCGCTTCGCGGCGTGGCCACCTATGAGGACATCTGCAAGCTCGCGTACGTCCGCGGTCCCAGCGGCATCATCGTGATGCTCGCCGAGGAGTTGAAGCAGAGCTGACGTCCTATCGGCCCACTCAGGATGTGTTGCCGATCTCCTCGGGGTGGTGAGGCCATCCAGTGGGCCATCGTCATCGCCCGTTGTCCCGCAGGCCCGATAAGCCTCCGACGGATCACACGCCGCCGCCGAGCCCTGCCGTCTCTGCCCGCAGGATGGCACCGAAGACGCAGATCGGGACAGCACCGGCGGCAGAAACCACCGGCTTGCCAGCGGGCGGGGGCGGTCAATCTGAAGCCGTCCCAGGACACCATGAGCGCGGCGGGGAATCATCAGCCAAAAAGGCGTGATCTGGCCCGGAGGATCACGCGGACGCCCGAGCACATCAAGCCGCCCTCAGGGCGCTCGACCACGACGCATCCGCCGCCGAGCTCACCCGACTCAGGGCTCGAGGATCAACACTTGGCCCCAGCCGCATCGGACCTCAGCGCGATCGAACCACCGGGCCCGGCTGCGGCGGTCCGCGTCGGGTGGGGTGATCGCCGCGGCGACCAGCACCCAGCTCATCCTGCGCGAGACCTCACCGCAGCCAACTGCGTCTACAGGCCGACACCGCTCACCCGCTGCCGCGCCGCAACCGTCTCGCGCCACCTGGCCACCGTGCATACCACCGTCGCGCGGCCGGGAAGTCGCCGGTGACCAGGACTACCTCGGCCGTCGGGTCAGAGCAAAAGTGACCATTAGTTCCTGATTTGTCGCTTCTGCGGGTATCTTCAAGGCCGGCCCGCAGGTCAGTGAGGCCGTGACGCAGGGCATCACATCGGCGGCCGACAACCGCTCCGCGGCCGTGGCCGGGGTGCTGTCGGCCCCGGTGCCGAGAACTGGTGGAGGAGCCGCCGCCTATGCAGTGCCAAAGAGGGGCCGGCTCGATGAGCGGCCCGGCGCCGGCCACCGCCATGGGCAGGTCGGCGTGACGCCGGAGCGCTTGCGATGACGCGCGCAACACGCCCCGCGCAGGTGGAGGACCGCCTGCGCCGCACACCAGCGCATTCTCTGCCCGAGGCCGTGGAAGAGGCGCTCAAGGGGTGCCTGCCCGCGGTCTCCGCCGTCCGAATCCTGCTCGCGGACTATCACCTCAACGTCCTGGTCCCGCTCGACGGCCAGGACGAGCCGGAACCTGTCCGGATAGCGGGGACGTTGGCCGGACGCGCGTTCGTGTCCCGGAAGCCGACCCTCAACCCGGTCGCCGGACGGGGCGCCGCTCCCGACGGGTGTGAGGTCTGCGTGCCGGTCACCGCCCGCGGTGAGCGGCTGGGGGTGCTCGCCGTGACCACCGGTGATCCGGCCCCTGAGGATCTCCTCCCGGATCTGGCCGAGGTGGCGGAGATCATCGGCTGCGCCTTGAAGGTCGCCTGGAACCACACCGACCGCTACGAGAGGGCTCGTCGTCTGCGGCGGCTCACTCTCGCGGCCGAGATCCAGTGGCAGCTGCTGCCCGGGCACGGCTGCGCGGGTGAGGAGTTCAGCCTGGCCGGGCACCTGGAGCCGGCCTATGCGATCGGCGGGGACAACTTCGACTGGTCGACCGAGCAAGACCATCTGACCCTGACCGTCACCAACGGGTCCGGGACGGGCATCCAGGCAGCGCTGCTGACCTCCCTCGCCGTCGGCGCGCTGCGCAACGCCCGCCGTTCGGGCGCCGACGTCGCCGAGCAGGCGGCCCTCGCCGGCGACATGGTCCACGCCCGCTACCGCGGCACGGAGTTCACCGAGACGCTGGTGATGCGGGTGAACCTGGCCGACGGTGTCGTCTCCGCCGTCGACGCCGGCTCGCCCCACATCCTGCTGATGCGCGGCACGACGATGATCCCGATCGAGCTCGAGCACCAGATGCCGCTCGGCATGTTCGCCGACACCCGCTACCAGATCCAGCAATTCAAGATCGAGTCGGGGGACCGCCTGATCATCGTGAGCGACGGGCTCTACACCGCGCCCACATCACCGGACGGCGTCTTCGGGACCACCGCGCTGCAGCAGGTCGCCCGGCGCACCCGCATGCTGGACGCCGCCGAGGTGCCACTGGCGGTCATCGCCGAACTCATGGAGCACCTCGGAGGCCAGGACCTCGCCGACGACGCGGTGGCGCTGTGCCTGGACTGGAAGCAGCCCGCCACCGACAGCTCCTCACCGGCCCACCCGGCGGAGACTCAGGAGTCCTCGGACGCGCCGGGCTGAGCTTCGGCGGGCGCCGAGACCGGCTGCGACGCCCGGGCTTCGTTCCGCGGTGGCCGCGGCAGGGTCGGGCCTCCAACGGAACCGCTGGCGGGTCCGGTCGTTGGGCCTTTCGGGGGGCTAGAGGCTGAGCGCGATCCGGTACCGGTCATAGATCGCTCGATGCCCGGTGTCGTTCGGGTGGAATCCGTCGGTGGTGTATCCGCCGAATGCCGGATCTCCCGTCGGGTGGCGGTTCGGGGCGTGGTCGAACAAGTCGGTGAACGGGACGTACAGGCCGTCGTGCTTGTGCGCCTGCTCCGCGATCAGCACGTTGTAGTGCGCGACGCGCTCGCAGTCGGCCCATGGTCCTCCGTTGCTCGGCATCCATGTTCCTCCGACCACCAGCAGCGCGTCCGGCGCGGCGGCGCGAACCCGGTCCAGCGCAGAGGCGCAGTCGGAGGAGAAGGCGTTGTACTCCTGCGCCTCCCGGACGTTGTTGGTGCCCAGCATGACGAACGTCAGGTCCTCGCCGCCGCTGACGTTGGAGACCGAGGTGAAGACGGTGTTGCCATTGGCATTGTGGGTGTGGTCGTAACTGCCGTAGGCGACCGGGCCGACCGACTCCAGGCGGGCCCGCATGAGATACCGCCAGGAGTTCTCCAGCGTGCTGGCGAAGGATCCCCGGTAGCCGACGGAGTCGCCGAGGAAGTTGACTCGCAGCGTTCCGCTATTGGGCCAGGTGATTTTTCCTGCCTGGGTCACTTTCCAGTCCCTTCTGGGTGCTGCCTCCGCGTTCACGTCGGCCTGCCGCTACCGGAGTAGGCGCAAGGCGTTGCCGCTGTACACCTTTTCCAGCACGTCGTCAGGGAGGTCGAGTGCGGATATGGCCCAGCGGCCCTGGGGCGGGATCTCCTCGTCGGGGGCGTAGGGAAAGTGTTCGTCGGCGGTCTCCAGGAAGCGGTAGTGCGTGGGGTACGAGGACGCCGAGAGCGGGAACGCGTCGGTGCCGAACAGGACGCGGTCCGGGTGGCGGGTGAACAGCGTCCGGGCCGCGCGCGGGCGGCGGCCGAGTTCGGCGAGCCTGCCGGCGATGTCGATGTGGAAGTTCGGATGCTCGTCCAGCATGCGCGAGACCCAGCGGAGGTCCTCGGCGTAGCAGCCGACGTGCGCGCCTATGAAGACGGTGCGCGGGTGGGCGGCGACGAGGCCCTCCAGGGCGTCCATGAGTCGTGGGAAGGACGGAAGGCCGGGGCGGCCGAAGTGCCAGTCCGGATGGGCCAGCAGTTCTTCGAGCCGCTCGTTGTGCCGGTCGGCGGGGTGGAAGAACGCCACCGGATCGGCGGTGTGGATCAGCACGGGCAGGCCGAGGTCTCCCGCCGCGGCGAAGACGGGGGCGAGGCGCGGATCGTCCGGCAGGACCAGGCGGCCGTCGGGTCCGGTGTGGTGCAGGCCGAGCATCTTCCAGACCTTCAGGCCGCGGGCCCCGCGCGCGCGTGAGTCCTCCAGGCTGCTCACCAGCCGTCCGACGCCGTCGCGCTCGCGGAGCAGGCCCCAGTCGAGCTGGCAGAACGTGAGGAACCGGCCCGGGTGGGCGTGGTCGTAGCGGTCGAGGTTGGCCGACAGCTCCTCCCCCCACATGCCGTCGAGGTTCACGATGGCGGCCACGTCGTGCTCGTCCATGAGGGCGAGCAGCCGGCCCACGTCCGGCGCCATCCATCCGCCGTCTCCGGTGAGCCAGCGGCCCAGGTGGTTGTGGACGTCGACGCATCGGTACCGCGGCCGCGGAACACGGCTCCCGGGGATGGCGACGCTCGGGCGCGGCGCATAGTCGGACAGCCGCAGATCGTGGAGATCGGGCATGGCCGCCTCAGCGGCCTTCGCGGAGCGGACGGGTCCATTCGGAGACCTTCGCCTGCCAGGCGTCGTCCTCCTCGGGACGCCCGGCCACGCCGGGGCGGCGCTGCCAGGGCAGCGGTCCCGTTTCGGGACGGTACTCCACGCCGAGCGCGGTGAGGCGGTCCAGGTGGGCGCCGAGCCGCCGCCGGAACCCGGCCGGGTCCCGGTCCTCGCTGCTCCACACCGTCTCGGCGAAGGCGGCGAGCCGGGGGAAGGCCATGTAGTCCAGCTGCCGCGTGGAGTCGATCAGCTCGGTCCACAGGCAGCACTGGGCGCCGAGGACGCGCCGGGCCGCCCGGTCCCCCGCGAGCGCGGACGGGATCGGTTCGAAGGCGTAGACGTCGTCGACCGTGAGGACGGTGCCGAACGGCACCGGCTCCTCGTCGCCGGGCGCCTGGCGGTAGTCCAGGTAGACGGAGGTGTTGGGGCAGGGAACGACGTCGTGTCCGCTCTTGGCGGCGACCACGGTGCCGTGGTCGTCCCGCCACGAGGTGATGACGGCGTGCTCGGGCGCGCCCCGTCCCTCCAGGATCTCGTCCCAGCCGACCGTGCGCCGGCCGTGGGCGGCGAGGTGGCTCGCGATCCGGCCGATGATCCAGCTCTGCAGGTCCGCCTCGTCGCGCAGGCCGAGCTCGCGGATCCGGCGCTGCGCGGCCGGGCTCGCCCGCCACTGGTCCTTGCGGCACTCGTCGCCGCCGATGCTGATGTACGGGCTCGGGAACAGCTCCACGACCTCGTCCAGGACGTTCTGGAAGAACGCGACCGTGTGCTCCTCGGCGTTGAGGACGTTCGGGCCC
Source organism: Actinomadura montaniterrae (assembly GCF_008923365.1). Taxonomy (GTDB): domain Bacteria; phylum Actinomycetota; class Actinomycetes; order Streptosporangiales; family Streptosporangiaceae; genus Spirillospora; species Spirillospora montaniterrae. The sequence continues at coordinate 191,642 of NZ_WBMR01000001.1, read as the reverse complement.
ACGCCCCAGGTCGTGGCGACGTCGAGGGGGGTGTCGAGGTTGCCGAGCTCGGGGTGGGCGGCGATCGCCGCCTGGGTGTGGCCGGGCAGGTCGATCTCCGGGACGACGGTGATGTGCCGCCGGGCGGCGTAGGCGACGATCTCGCGGACGTCGTCCTGGCTGTAGTAGCCGCCGTGGGGGCGGCCGTCGCCGGGACCGTTCCAGCCGACCTGGCTCTCCCGGCGCCACGCACCGACCCCGGTCAGCCGCGGATAGCGCCTGATCTCCAGCCGCCAGCCCTGGTCGTCGGTGAGGTGCAGGTGGAGGACGTTGAGCTTGTGCACGGCCATCAGGTCGATGAAGCGCAGCAGGTCCGCCTTGGGGAGGAAGTTCCGGGCGACGTCGAGGAGGCAGCCGCGCCAGGCGAACCGCGGCCGGTCCTCGATCCGGACATGCGGCAGCGGGAGGCTCCGGCCGGCGGCCGCCTTCCGGTACGCCTCGGGCGGGAGGAGCTGCCGGAGGGTCTGCGCGCCGTAGAACGCGCCCGCGGCGTCGGCGGCCTCGATGAGCGCGCCGCCGTCCTCGACGCTCAGCCGGTACGCCTCCGGCGGCATCTCCCGGACCGCGAGCGTGATCCCGCCCGGCCGCGGCCCGGGCGGCAGCTCGCCGCCGGTGACGGGGCTCAGCTCGCCGCGCAGCCAGGCGGCGACCTCGGCGAGCGCGGGGGCGGCGGTCAGGGTGGTGTGCCGGTCGAGGACGAGCCGTCCCGGACGCGTGTCGAGACGTACCGGTTTCGGAATGACCATCGATGCCCCCGTCAGTCGCAGGTGATCTTCGCGTCGGCGAAGTCGGTGTGATCGAAATAGGCGTTGTCGCCGCCGTTGGTGGCGACGAGGCGGATGTACCGGGCTCCCTTGACGGACGCGGTGACCTTCCGGGGCGGTTGGTCGCCGGTGAGGACGCCGGTGCGGGCGGCCAGTTCCCCGTCTGCCCACACCTGGAAGTCCGCCGAGCCGCGGACGGCTCCGGGCGCGTCGACCTCGTCGTCGATCCCGGCGGAGAACGCGACGGTCGTACAGCGCCCGGCGGTGTAGTAGCCGATCTCGGCGGGGGCCTGCGCGCCGAGGCCCTTGGCGTACCGGACGCCGCCGATGGTGAGCGTGTGCCCGTCGCCGGCGGCGGCGTTGCCGCCGCTCATGTCCTTCTCGACGGGGCCGAGGTGGTTCACCATCGTCGCCCACGGCACGTCGCTGAGGTAGCTCGTACCGGAGCCGGGGGCGGTCGCCACGTGGACGACCGCGCTCCCGTCGAGCCCGCCCTTCCAGCGGTCGGAGGTGACTTTCCCGGTCAGCGGATAGTCGCGCTGCGCGGCTCCAGCGGGCGGAGTGATCGTCCATCGGGTGGTGAACGCCGCACCCGGCGCCAGCCTCTCGGAGGTGGACGGGGTCACCGCCTTCGCCTTCCAGCCGTCGGGCACGGTCAGCGAGACGGCGACGTCCCGTACCGGTGCGGTGCCCCCGGTGTTGGTCACCCGCGTCAGCAGGGAGTTGTCCTTGCCGGGCTCGACGGTGGTGGCCCGGGTCTCCCCCAGGACGGTGGCGGGGTCGATCTCGTAGGTCGGCAAAGGCGCGGACGAATCCCGCCGCGTGCTGACGCGGTACATGACGGTGCCGTGCGCGGGCACCGCCGCAGCGATGTCCCCGGTGGTGCTCCAGGCGGCCCCACTCCACAGGTCTTCCAGGCGGTAGCGGGACGCGGCGGGCAGTTTCAGCTCGCTCGCGGTGGTGGAGATCGTCTTCTCCCGGTCGCTCTCGTTGTAGAGGGCGACGGCCGTGTCGCCGCCCGCCAGCGGCCGGGACAGGACGTGGTACCAGCCGTCGGTGTGGGCGAAGGCGGCGGGACGGCCGAGCGCGTCCTGGTCGACCGCGACCACGCGCGGGTTGGCGACGATCGCGGCGGGCGCCTTGGCCGGGGCGGCCTGCAGGATCAGCGGGGCGGCGGCCATCGCCCACAGGCTGACCTGCGTGCGGTACTCGGTGTCGGTCATGCCGCCGAGGCCCGCCTGCAGCAGGTCCGGGTCGGCGTAGCTGTGCGGGCCGGCGTACTGCAGGCGCAGCATCGCGGTCTCCCAGATGCCGAGCATGCTCGCGTAGGAGTCCGTGATCGGCTTGGTGACGACGTTCGTCCGCCAGGTGGTGGCGAGCTGCCCGCCCCACAGCCACGGGACGCTGTTGCCGTCCTCGTTGTTCATGGCGAACGCGATCCCGTCGCCGAGCGCCTCGCGCATGCGCGGGTAGAGCTTCTGAGCGATGGCCTGGGAGTTCTGCCCGGGGAAGTCGGCGGTCGGGATCGAGCAGTAGTCGTACTTGACGTAGTCGACGCCCCACTCCTTGACGAGCGCGGCGTCGTCCGCCTCATGCCCGTAGGAGCCGGGACCACCGCCCGCGCAGGTCTTGGTGCCCGCGGACAGATTGAGGCCGAACTTCAGGCCCTCGGCGTGAACCGTGTCGACCAGCGCCTTCATGCCGTCGGGGAAGCGGCCGGGGTCGGCGGCCAGCCGTCCGGAGGAGTCGCGCTCCCCCGCCTCCCAGCAGTCGTCGATGATCACGTAGCGGTAGCCGGCGGCCTTGAGCGCCGCCAGGCCGGTGGCCGCCTGGCGCACCGAGGCGTCGGCGACGGAGCAGCCGAGGGCCCGGCTGCTCCAGCCCATCGGCGGGGTGTCGATGGCGGGCGGCGCCGCCGAGCGGGCCATCGCACCGGACTGCGGCACGGTGGACATGGCGAGGAGCACCGCCGCGAGGGCGGCGGTCACGCGTCTGCGCATGATCGTCCTGTCAGGCCGGGTGGAGGCTCGGGTCGCCCGGCTCGATCGCGAACGAGCCGGAGGTGTAGGCGAGCGCGTAGGGCTGGGTCACGACGGGAAGCGACCGGAAGTCGACCTTCATCTCCCGTCCGGAGATGACGCTGCGGACATAGCCGCGCCGCCCGTTGAAGAACTTGACGTGCGGGTTCTCGGCGAGCAGCTGCGCGGTGTTCGGGTATTCGTCCAGGCCGTTGCCCGCGGACGTGACCGACGTGCTCACGAGTTCGACCGCCACCGACTTCGACTCGGGGTCCTGGTAGTCGCGCTTGACCTCGCCCGCCCAGTGCGAATGCACGTCACCGGTGAGGACGACCCCGTTGCGCTTGTTGTCGTCGATCGCCGCGGCCACGCGGTTGCGGCTGGCGGTGTAGCCGTCCCAGCCCTCGTTGGAGTAGCCCTTCGCCTCGCCGTTCGTCCAGTCCATCTCCATGAAGAAGACCTGCTGGACGAGGAGGTCCCACGTTGCTCTCGACTCTTTCAGCTGGCCGGCGAGCCAGTCCTCCTGCTCCTGGCCGAGGATGGTGCGGTTCGGAGCGAGGCGTTCGGTGCAGTCGGCGCCGATCGTCCCCGACTTGCCGTCGTTGCAGGCGTACAGGTCGCGGTACTGGCGGGTGTCGAGCATGTGGAGGTTGGCGACCGATCCCCACCGCACCGTCCGGTACAGGTGGAGCGCCGCGCCGACGGGCTTCTGCGCGCGGCGCAGCGGCATGTTCTCGTAGAAAGCCTGGAACGCGGCGGCCCGCCTGGGCAGGAACGGCGGATCGGGCTGCTCGGGCACGTCGCCCGCCCAGGCGTTCTCGACGTCGTGGTCGTCGAAGACGGTGACCCATGGAGCGACCGCGTGCGCGAGCTGCAGTTCCGGGTCGGTCTTGTGCTGGGTGTGCCGCAGCCGGTAGCCGGCGAGGTCGAAGCATTCGCCGCCCGCCTGGTCCCGCACGGGGTACTTGTAGTCGCCGTATTCGTAGATGTAGTCGCCCAGGAAGGCGATGAGATCCGGATGGTCCTCCGCCATTCTCCGGTAGGCCGTGAACCAGCCGACCTGGTAGTCGGCGCAGGAGGTGAAGGAGAGGTTGAGGGCGCGGCCGCTCGTGCCGGGCGCCGGCGCGGTGAGCGTCCGGCCCACCGGTGACACCTGCCCCGCGGCCTTGAAGCGGTAGAAGTACTCGGCGCCGGGCCGCAGGCCGTCGAGTTCGACGTGCACGCTGTGCGCGGACTCGGGAACCGCGACCTGCGCGCCGCTCCGGACGATCTTGCGGAACCGCTCGTCCTCGGCGACCTGCCATTCGACGGGGACGGGACGGTGCGGCATGCCGCCGAGGCCGTCGGGGGCGAGCGGGTCCGTGGCGAGGCGGGTCCACAGGACGACGCCGTCGGGGGCCGGTTCGCCGGAGGCGACACCGAGCCGGAACACCTCGCCCAGCGGGGCGCGCCGGGCCGCCGCGCGCACGGGTGGGACACCCAGTGCGGCGGCGATGCCCAGGCTCGCGCCCCCGGCGAGAAGGGAACGCCGGGTGATCATGAGGCTCCTCGACTACTTGACCAGCGCGTCGCCGTCGTGGACGGCCTGGTCGGCGGCCTGCTGCGGGGTGAGCTTGCCGAGGTACATGTCGTTGAAGGTCTGGTTGAGCTTGTTCTCGAACGCGGTGAAGCCGGTCGTGACGGGCAGGTTGAACGTGGCGCCCCGCGACTCCTCGAGGAAGGGCGAGACGTCCAGGCCCTTCTGCTTCCAGTAGTCGAGGTAGCCCTGGGAGAGGCCGTCCAGCGCGGGGAAGACGTAGCCGCCGTCCGCCATGATCTTCTGGGCCTCGGGACCCGAGAGGAAGCGGGCCAGCTTCATCGCCGCCTCCTTGTGCGGGCTCCTGGCGTAGACGGCCTCGGAGAGCCCGTTGATGTTCACGACGCGTCCGGCGGGGCCCGCGGGCATCGGCGCGATGCCGATCTTGAAGTTCGCGCCGGGGGCGACGAACGGCAGCAGCGCGTTGTTCGCCGGGAACATCGCCACCCGGCCCTGCTTGAACATCTCGTTGATCTTGTCGCTGGGCGGGTTGGTCTGCGCGGCGGGCGGCGCCACGTGGTACTTGTTCACCAGGTCGACGCCGAACTGCAGCGCCTGCACCGAGGCGGCGTCGTTGAAGGCGTACTTGCCGAACGGCTTGTCGACCAGCTTGCCGCCGTTGGAGCTCACCCAGTTCATCCACTGGGTCTGGTAATGGTTCCAGGACGCGAAGCCGTACTGCTTCACCTTGCCGGCGTCGAATCCCGGCTGGTCCGGATGCTTGCCGTTGTCGTCGACCGTCAGCTTGCGGGCCGTCTCCAGCAGGGTCCCCGAGCCGTCGGGCGCCCAGGTGAGCTTGTCCGGCATCGTGACGCCGGCCTTCTTGAACAGGTCCTCGTTGTAGAGGAGCCCGACGATGCCGAAGTCCTTCGGCACGCCGTACAGCTTGCCCTTGTAGGTGTAGGACTGCACGACGTTCGCGTTGTACTTGGAGGTGTCGAGCTTGAGGCCGCCCAGGTCGGCCAGGATCCCCTTGGTGACGAACTCGGGGAACTGCGAGGTCTGCATCCAGAAGACGTCCGGCGCCGTGCCCGCGACCGCGTCGGCGGTCATCTTGGTCCAGTACTGGTCGTACGGAAGCAGCTCGATCTTCACGCGGACGCCGGGGTCGGCCTTCTCGAAGGCGGCCATCACCTTCTGGTAGCCGGCCTTCTGCTGGTCGTCCCAGAGGCGGTAGGTGAGCGTGACGGAGCCTCCGGAGTCGCCGGAGCCGCCGCAGGCCGTCGCGGTGGACAGGAGCGCGGCGCCGAGCACGGCCGCGATCGTGCGGATTCGGGGGGATGTCATTGCGGCTGACCTCTTCTACTTGAGGCCGGTGAGGACCACCGAGCGGACGATGTATCTCTGGAAGGCGACGAACACCGCGACCATGGGCACCAGGGCGATCAGGGCGGCGGCGGTCATCTGGTTGGGGTCGACGCCGATGGAGCCCTTCAGCCCGGCGATCCCCACGGTGACGACCCTGGTGTCGTCACCGCTGGTGATGATCAGCGGCCACATGAAGTTGTTCCAGGACGAGATGACGGTGATGATCGCGAGCGTGCCGAGGGCGGGGCGCGACAGCGGCAGGACGATGCGCAGCAGGATGGTGAGCGGCCCGGCGCCGTCGATGCGCGCCGCGTCCTCCAGCCCGGCGGGCAGGGCGCGGAAGAACTGCCGCATCAGGAAGATCCCGTACGGCGTGCCGAGCAGGTACGGCGCGAGCAGCCCCCACCAGGTGTTGACCAGGTGCAGCTCGCGCATGATCAGGAACAGCGGGATCATGGTGACCGCGCTGGGCACCATCATCGTGGCCACGTACAGCCAGAACAGCACGTCGCGTCCGCGGAACCGCAGCCGCGCGAACGCGTAGGCGGCGAAGGTGGTGAACACCAGCTGCCCGGCGGTCAGCGCGGCCGTCATCAGCAGCGTGTTGCCGAGGTAGCCGGCGAAGCCCGAGTGCATCACCCGGTCGAGGTTGGCGAAGGTCGGCGGCAGCCCCGGCTCCCACGGCTCGGTGCCGCTGAGCTGCCGCGGCGTCTTCAGCGCGGTCAGCGCGACCAGGAGGTAGGGGAAGACGGAGACGAAGGCGCCGGCGACCAGCGTGACGTAGAGCGCGGTGCGCTTGACCATGGTCCCTCCTCAGCTCAGGTCGTAGGTGGTGCGCTTGGCGAAGAACCGGACCTGGGCGAGCGTCACCGCGAGGATGAGCAGGAACAGCAGCGCGGCCAGCGTCGAGGCGTAGCCGAAGTCGAACTGCCGGAAGGCCGTCTCGTAGATCCTGAAGTTGAGCACCTCCGTGCTGCCGCTCGGCCCGCCGTCGGTCATCGCGTAGACCGTGTCGAAGATCTGGAACGCTCCGACCAGGTTCGTCACGGTGACGAAGAACGTCGTCGGGTTCAGCAGCGGCAGGGTGATCTGGAAGAACCGCTGGACCGGGCTCGCGCCGTCGGTGGCCGCCGCGTCGTACAGCTCCTGCGGGATGCCCTGCAGCCCGGCCAGGAAGAACAGCATGGTGTAGCCGCTGTACTGCCACACGTTGACGAGCGCGACGGACGGCAGCGCCCACGACGGGTCGGTCAGCCAGTCCGGCCCGCTCACCCCGGCGACGCCGAGCAGCTTGTTCAGCGCGCCGTCCCGCGGGTCGAAGATCCACGTCCACACCAGGCCCATCACGATCGGCGTGGCCATCCACGGCACGACGAACAGCGCGCGGTAGAACGCCACGCCCTTGACCCGCTGGTTGAGCAGCAGCGCCAGCAGCAGGCCGAGGACGGTCTGCGCCGGGATGCTCAGCAGCACGAACAGCACCGTCACCCAGACCGAGTGCCAGGTCTCGCCGTCGCCTCCGAGCCGCCGGTAGTTCGCCAGGCCGGCGAAGGACGGGCTGGACAGCAGCTCCCAGTGGAACAGGCTCAGCCCGAGCACGATCAGCAGGGGCAGCAGCAGGAACGCGAACACGCCGAACAGGCTTGGAGCGACGAACAGGTAGGCGTACCAGTTCGTGTGCCACAGGCGGCGGCGCGGGCGGTGCCCGGCTCCGCGCGCGGCCGTCCGGCCATCGGCCGGCTCCTCAGGCGTGCCTGCGGCGGGGGCGGTCACGACGGCCCGGTCGCGCTCGATGCCGTCGCGCTCGATGCCGTCGCGCTCGGCGCCGTCCGCCGGGTCGGCTCGTCCCGGCAGGTGGTCGGCGCTGCTCGTCACGACGGCTCCGTCCGGGTCGGCACCATGAGCCGCCGGGTCGTCTCCAGGCCCCACGCGTCCAGCGCGGCGATCGGGTCGCCGGATCCTCGCAGCCCGCCTCCGGCGGCGATGTGCTCGGCCCACTCCTCGCGCGCCTCGACCTCCGGCCGGGCCATGATGCAGTCGGGGTCGTTCACCCACCAGCGGGCGTGCAGGAACTCGCGCGCGGCTCCGGTCAGCCGGGCGCCGAGCTGCGACGGCTGGCTGAGGTCGCCCGCCTTCGGCAGCACCCGGGGCGCGGTGTCCGGGCTGACGCGCATGATGTCGGCCAGGCCGATGCTCGGCAGCATGGGGGCGCCGCAGGCGTGCAGCGCGGCGTCCGGGCCGATAGCCGTGCGGATCAGCTCGAGACCGCGCCGGTAGGCGGCGATCGAGCCGATGTCCTCGTGCCGCCGCCCGGGCAGCGCCCCCGCGTAGAGGTAGTCGAGCTTGAAATGGCTCAGGCCCAGCGCCTGGAACCGCGTGAAGACCCCGGCCAGGTGCGCGGCGGCGTCGGGGTGCGTGACGTCGAGGACGGCGAGGTCCTGGTCCCACATCACGCCCGCGTGGGCTCCGCCGACGAGCCAGTCGGGATGGTCCCGGAAAGTCCGGCTGCGTCGGCCGACGAGGAAGGGCGCCACCCAGATGCCCGCGCGGCGGCCCGACTCCAGGACGGCGCCGACGGACCGTTCCAGCGACCCGAACCCGGGCCGGAGGTCCAGCCAGTCGCCGATCTCGGCCTCGTAGCCGTCGTCGATGAGGAACATGTCGGCCTCGATGCCGTGCCGTTCGGCGAGGGCGAGGTTGTCGAGGATGTCGGCGTCGGTGACCTTGTCCCAGTAGCCGTACCAGGAGCACCACATGGGCGGCACGGCCGGCCACCGTTCGGGGGCGTGGCCTGCGGCGATGCCGTCCGCCCACCACCGCAGCGCGGCGTCCAGGCCGCCGTCGACCTCGTGGCGCGTGACGGGCCCGTCGGCGGACACGACCAGCCGGCCGCCGGCCTCGCGGGCCCGGATGGAGGGCACGTCCTCCGGGCCGGGGCCCGCGAAGACCGACACCGGCCCGCCGTCACCGGGGTCGACCGCCAGCAGCCCCTCGCCCTGGAACGCCCCGGCCGGAACGGGCGTCTCCGGGCGGTAGCAGATGGTCTGCACGTTGTCGTCGGCGGGACGCGGCGGCGTCTCGCCGGGCCGGTAGGCGCCGGTCGGGCTCCACGACTGCCAGCCGAACTCGAACACCCGCGTCCGGGGCGAGAGACGGGTGATCTCTCCGACATCGGTGAACGGCATCGGATGCTCTCACTTCCAGGAGAGTTATATAGGAGACCATCATTAGTACACGGGCCGGAGGTGGATGGCAATGGGTGCTTTGCACTGGACTTGCCGCCCGCCTAGGCTGATCGAGTGAGCCGCTGTCGCCCCCGCCCCTCAGTTCCGAAGGGAACCTTCTGATGTCGACGATGCCGCCGATGGGTGGCGACCTGTCCCGGTTACGGCAGCTCAACGCGCTGACCGTGATCAAGACGCTGCGCGGAGCCGAGGCGGCGACCCTGTCCGCGCTGGCCGAGCGCACCGGGCTGTCGCGGCCCTCCACCAAGGAGGTCATCGACGAGCTGAGCGCCATGGGATGGGTGGAGGAGGTCCCCCCGGCGTCCGGGACGATGGGCCGGCCGGCCCGGCGCTACCGGTTCCGCGCCGACGGCGGGCACCTCATGGGCCTCGACATCGGCGCGTACCACATCCGCGCCGCCCTCGCCGACCTCGACGGCGGCGTCATCGCCGAGACGCGCCGCCCGGCGCACCCCGGCGCGCCGCTCGAGGACCGGCTGGCGGCGATCGAGCAGGCCGCCGCCACCTGCCTCGCCCTGGGCGGGCTGACGATCGCCGACCTGTGGGCGGTCGCGGTCGGCACCACCGGGCTCGTCGGCCCCGAAGGCCGGGTCATCATGTCGGCCTCGATCCCGGCCTGGCGCGACCTCGACCTCGGCGGCCTGCTCGGCGAGATGTTCCCCTGCCGGGTGCTGGTCGAGAACGACAGCCGGCTCGCCGCCCTGGCCGAGACCAGGCGCGGCGTGGCCCGCGACGCCAGGGACGTCGTCTTCCTGCACATCGGGCGCCGCATGGGCACCGGCCTGATCATCGACGGCCGGCTCCACCGCGGCTTCGGGGCGGCGGCCGGCGAGATCGTCATGCTCCCCGAGGCCGGCTGGCGGGACGGGCCGGTGGACCTCAACGACGCCGCGATCGTCCCCGACGGCCTGCCGCCCGAGGACGCCGCCGGATTCACCCTGGCGGCCGCCCGCGACGGCGACCCGACGGCCCTGGACGCCGTCGCCCGCTTCACCGACAAGCTCGCGGTCGGCACCGCCGCGGCGGTCCTCCTCCTCGATCCGGAGATCGTGGTGCTCGGCGGCGGCTTCTCCCGCTCCGCCGACGTCCTGCTGCCGCCCCTGCGCTCCCGCCTCGAACGGGTCTGCCTGCGCATGCCGAAGCTCAGCGCGTCCACCCTCGGCGACGAGTGCGTCGTCCTCGGCGCCATCGACTACGCGATCGAGCACCTCGACCAGCTCTTCTTCGCCCCCGACGCCCCGGCCCTGCGCCCGCCGGTCCGCCCCGCGACCTCACCACCGGGGCCCGACCCCACCTGACTGCACCGGGACCCGACCCCGCCTGACCGCGTCCATGGGAACGGGGGGTCAGACGGTCGCGGACTTGCGGGCGGTGAGCAACAGCAACCGGCCGGTCGTCCGGGGGCCCTATCCGTTCACGGCGGTGTCCTGCCGGGTCATCGCGGCGTCCGTCCGAGGAGGAGGGCACGGGCGGCGACCGCGTAGCCGAGGGCGGTCAAGCCCCAGGCGCAGGCGTCCAGCGCGTGGTTGGGGACGCCGACGGCGAACACCGCGTGCAGGGGCTGGGAGACCGCCAGGACGAGGCCCGCCCAGGCGGGGATCGCTCCGGCGCGCCACAGCGCGATGCCGAGCAGCAGCACGCCGAGCACGTGGCCGAGGACGAAGACGACCCCGGCGAGCGCGATCGTGGGCTGCTCGTTCACCTGGTCGAGCAGATGCCCGACGGCCGCCGGGGAGAGCCCGGCCTCGGTGCCCGCGAGGGCCGCCTGGTCGGGGGCGACGATGCCCGGCAGCGCGGAGAAGCCCGCCACCGCCAGGATCGTCGCGGCGGTGCCGAGGCGCCGGGCGCCGCGGACCGCCAGGGCCCCGATCGCGATCGTGCCGGGGACGAGGGCGAAGGCCGCCGCCATGCTGAGCCACAGCACCGCCTGCTCGGCTCCTTGGTGGGCGGCGACCTTCCCGGCCATCGCGGTCATCGAGTCGGTCGTCCGGTACGGAAGTATCCCGCGCAGGACCGCGACGGCGAGCGGTCCGACCGGGATGAGCAGTGCGAGGCCGATGGTGCCGGCCCTCATGTGGTTCGCGCCCTGCCTGGCGGGCGCCGTGGTGGTCGTCATGCCCTCACGGTGGGCTCCCGTGTGCTCCCGCCGGGAGGGTGCGCCGCGCGTCCGGGCCGGGAGGATCTCCCGGCCCGGCTGGGACCCGGCCCCCACGACAGGCCGGGCGCCGCGGGTCATCATGGCGGCATGAACCGCGACCCTCACGGCCGGACGCGGCGCCGCCGCGTCCTGTCGGCGGCTCTGTTCGGCGCCGCGGTCGGCTCCGCGGTCACGGGCGCGGTCTCCGCGGCGGCCGTCGGGATGAGCTTCGGCGAGGCGCTGGACGCCTTCGTCGTGACCAACGCGCTGATCGGCGTCTCCTTCGCCACCTGCGGGGTCCTGGTGTCCTGGCACCGGCCGCGCAACCCGGTCGGCCGGCTGCTGCTCGCGGCCGGCGTACTGCAGGCCGTCACCGCGGGCGCCGTGCCGCTGGTGAGGTACGGCCTGACCCACGGGTGGCCTGACGTCCTCGTCCGCGGCCTGGTCACGGTCGCCACGTGTTCGTGGCCGTGGGCGATCGGGCTGTGCCTGCCGCTGTTGCTGCAGCTCTTCCCTGGCGACGCGGGGCTCGGCCGCGGCTGGCGATGGGTGGCGTGGGCGACCGTGCTCTCCAGCCCGCTCTTCGAGGCCGAGCTCGCCACCGAGCACGACCCGATCGCCGACGGCTATCCGCTGGGTTACACCGCCGTGCAAGGCTCACCCGCGGCCTGGCTGACACCGGTCGCGGAGGCGCGGACCCTGCTCGTCGTCCTGGCCGGGCTCGCCGCGCTGGCGGTGCGCTACCGCCGCGGCGACGAGCGCCGCCGGCGGCAGCTGCTCTGGCTGGTCGCCGCGGTGCTGATCATGGCGGTGGCGTGGGTGCCGTGGGCGTTCGTCGCCGGAACGCTGGTCGTGGTGCTGTTCTCGATCCCGCTCGTGCCGGCCGCGATGACGATCGCGATCCTGCGGTACCGGCTGCTCGACATCCGGCTCGTGGTGTCCCGGACCGTCCTGTACGGCCTGCTCACCACGGGGGTGGCCGGGGTCTACATCGGGCTGGTCGCGCTCCTGGACCGGGTCATGCGCGAACAGGTCGGGCTGGGCAGTTCGCTCGCCGCGACCGTCCTGATCGCCGTCGGGTTCAACCCGGTACGGGTCCGCCTGCAACGCCTGGTCGACCGGGTGCTGTACGGCGACCGCAGCGATCCCGTGCGGGCGGTGTCGCGGGTCGGTGAGCGGCTCGCGGCCGGGCTGCCCGGTGTGCTGGAGGCGGTACGGGAGGCGCTGCGCCTGCCGTTCGCGGCGCTGCGCGCCGGCGGAACCGAGATCGCCGCCTCCGGCGACGCCCCGGAACTGCTGCGCACGCTGCCCGTCACCTACGGGCCCGACCGCATCGGCGACCTCGTCATCGGGCTGCGCCCGGGCGAGAAGCGCCTCGGCCGCACCGACCGGGCGGTACTGGAACTGCTGGCCGCGCCCCTTTCGGTCGCGGTGCACGCCGTGGGACTGTCGGACGAGCTGCAGCGCTCCCGGGAGGCGATCGTGATGGCCCGCGAAGAGGAGCGGCGGCGCCTGCGCCGCGACCTGCACGACGGGCTCGGCCCCGCCCTGACCGGGGTCGCCTTCAAGGCCGACGCGGCGGGCAACCTGCTGGCCGCGGACCCGGCCGCCGCCCGCGAGCTGATCGCCGAACTGCGCGGCGAGGTCGCCCGCGCCGTCGCCGGCATCCGCCGGCTCGTCTACGACCTGCGCCCGCCCGCCCTCGACGACCTCGGGCTCGTCGGCGCCGTCCGGCAGGCGATCGACCGGCTCGCCCGCGACGGGATGGCCGTCCGGCTGACCGCGCCGGAGACCCTGCCCGCCCTGCCCGCGGCGGTCGAGGCGGCCGCGTACCGGATCGCGGTGGAGGCGCTGACCAACGCGGTGCGGCACTCCGGAGCGCACCGGGTGGACGTGCGGATCCACCTGGACGGGAGGCTCCACGTCCAGGTCACGGACGACGGGACCGCGCGCGACCGGCCATGGTGCGGCGGCGTCGGGATGGCGTCGATGCGCGAGCGGGCCGCCGAGGTGGGCGGCGTCTGCGAGGCGGGGCCGGGCCCGCAAGGCGGCCGGGTCGCCGCCGCGCTCCCCCTGGCGGTCCCCCGATGATCGGCATCGTCGTCGCCGACGACCACCCGATCGTCCGCAGCGGCCTCACCGCCCTGCTCGGCTCCATCGACGGCCTGACCGTCCTGGCCGCGGTCGCCGACGGCCGGGCCGCGGTGCGCGAGGCCGTCACGCAGCGCCCGGACGTCCTGGTCATGGACATCCAGATGCCCGGCCTGGACGGGATCGAGGCCACCCGCCAGATCGCCGCCGCGGCCCCCGGCGTGGCCGTGCTGATGCTGACGATGTACGAGGACGACGACTCGGTGTTCTCCGCCATGCGCGCCGGCGCCCGCGGCTACCTGCTCAAGGGGTCCGAGCAGACGGAGATCGTCCGGGCCATCCAGTCCGTGGCGGCCGGAGAGGCGATCTTCGGGCCGGGCATCGCCCGCCGCGTGCTGGGCTTCTTCGCCGCCCCGCCGGCCGCGACGGAGCCGTTCCCGGAACTGACCGGCCGGGAGCGCGACGTCCTGGGCCTGATCGCCGCGGGCCGTCCGAACGCCGAGATCGCCCGGCGGCTCGGCATCTCCCCCAAGACGGTCGCCAACCACATCTCCAGCATCTTCGCCAAACTCCAGGTGGCCGACCGCTCCGAGGCGATCGTCCGAGCCCGCCAGGCCGGTCTCGGCGCCCCCGATTCCGCTCCCTGACCTGGGCCCGTCATGGACAGGCCTTCTGGAACCCGATGCCGGTCGGCGCGTACTCGGCCCATTCCTTGCGTGTCAGCGAGCGCCCAGCCATTCGACAGGCGAGGCCGACCAGGTCCTTGTCCTGGGGCATCGCGATGTCCCAGAGCCGCACGGTCTCGTCGTCGCCGCCGGTCGCGAGGGTCTTGCCGTCCGGGCTGAACGCCATTGCTCTCACATAGCCGGTATGACCGCTGAGGGGATCGCCGATCTGTTGGTGGGATCGGGTGTCGAAGAGCCGCACGGTCTTGTCGTATCCGCCGGTGGCCAGGATGTTGCCGTCAGGGCTGAACGCCACCGCGAGCACGAAGCCGCTATAGCCGATGAGGGGGGTGCCGAGCTGCTGGTGGGTGCGGGTGTCCCACAACCGCACGGTCTTGTCGTCGCTGGCGGTGGCCAGCGTGTGGCCGTCGGGACTGAACGCCACCGAATTCACGTAGCCGGTGTGGCCGGTGAGAGGAGGGCCGGTCTGGTGGCCGGTGCGGGTGTCCCACAATCGCACGGTGTGGTCGTTGCCGGCGGTGGCCAGGGTATTGCCGTCTGGGCTGAACGCCACCGACCTCACGGGGCCGGTATGGCCGGTGAGAGGGTTGCCGATCGGTTGGTAAGTGCGGCTGTCCCAGAGCCGCACAGTGTCGTCGTAACTCGCGGCGGCCAGGATCTTCCCGTCGGGACTGTACGCCACCGAAGTCACGGGCCCGTAGTAGCCGGTGAGGGTACCGCCGGTCTGGCGGTGGGTGCGAGTGTCCCAGGCCCGCGCGATGTTGTCGTAGTCGCCGGTGATCAGGGTCTTGCCGTCTGGGCTGAGCGCCACCGAGTAGACGAAGCCGGTTCCGCTGAGCGGGGCGCCGATCGGTTGGCGGGTGCGGGTGTCCCAGAGCCGGACGGTCTTGTCGTCGCCGCCGGTGGCCAGCGTCTTACCGTCTCGGCTGAACGTCACTGATTGCACGCGGCCGGTGTGGCCGGTGAGGGGATTGCGGGGCGGCTGGTAGGTGCTGGTGTCCCACAACCGCACGGTCTTGTCGTCGCTGCCGGTGGCCAGGGTTTTGCCGTCGGGACTGAACGCGACCGACAACACGGAGCCGGTGTGGCCGGTGAGGGGCGTGCCGATCGGTCGGCGGGTCCGGGTGTCGAAGAACCGGACGGTCTTGTTCTCACTGGCGGTGGCCAGGGTCTTGCCATCGGGGCTGAACGCCACCGAAGTCACGGGGCCGGTGTGGCTGAGGGGCTTGCCGATCGGCTGGTGGGCGCGGATGTCCCAGAGCCGGACGGTGTCGTCGTATCCCGCGGAGGCCAACGTGCCGCCGTCGGGGCTGAACGCCAACGAATTCACGTAGTCGGTGTGGCCGGCGAGCGGCTTGCCGATCGGCTGATGGGTGCGGGCGTCCCAGAGTCGCACGGTCTGATCGAGGCCGGCGGAGGCCAGGATGGTGCCGTCGGGACTGAACGCCACCGCATGCACGGTGTAGCCGTGGCCGGTGAGTGGAGCGCCGATCGGCTGGTGAGTGCGGGTGTCCCACAGCCGGACGGTCTTGTCCTCGCCGCCGGTGGCCAGCGTCTTGCCATCGGGACTGAACGCCACCGAATTCACCTTGCCGGTATGGCCGGTGAGGGGGGCGCCGATCGGTCGGCGGGTGTGGGGGTCCCAGAGCCGCACGGTCTTGTCGCTCGCGGTGGCCAGGATGTTCCCGTCGGGACTGAACGCCACCGAGCTCACGGGGTCCGTGTGACCGAGTGGAGTGCCGATCGGCTGGTGGGTGCGGGCGTCCCACAGCCGGACGGTCTTGTCGTCGCCGCCGGTGGCCAGGGTCTTGCCGTCTGGGCTGAACGCCACCGACCACACGAAGTCGGTGTGGCCGGTGAGGACGGCGCGTTCCGGTCCGGCCAGGATGTCGAGGAGGCGCGCACGGTTCTCGGGGGTCTTCCGGACACTGCGGGACGCTGCAGCGAGGAGCGCCGCCACCGCCGGGTCGGCCGACTGTTCGCTTCGCGTGAGGAGCTGGCCGGAGACGGCGGAGTCGCGCTGGCGGGTGACGGTGCGTTGTGCCCGGACGGCCCAGCCGGTGGCGGTCAGGGACAGCAGGGTGGCGACGGCCAGGACCAGCGCGGTGGCACGGGTGCGCCGGGTGCGGGTGGTCCGGGCGCGGTTGCTGGCGTCCAGCAGGGCGCGTTCGGTCCGGTTGGGAAACGGCGGGTGCCCGCTGGCGGCCCAATGCATGGCCTGGTCGAGGTCGACTCCGGTCAGCACGTCACCGCGGCGCTGCCCGTTGGCCTTCCAGGTGTGGGCGGCCTGGCGGACCCGGTGATGGGCGGCCAGCTCCTGATGGCCGTCGAGCCAGTCACGCAGCCGCGGCCAAGCCCGCGGCAGCGCCGGACGCGTCACGACGATCCGCTCACCGGTCCGCGAGCCCGGCTGCTGCCCGAGGGAACCGGATGCCTGGGCACCGGTGACGGCCAGCAGCGGCGCGAAGGCCCGGACCACCCGCCGCAGCGCCGCCGCCTCGGCCGGGCTATGACGGTCGAACAGTTCCTCGGCCGCTGCCGGGCGGATGGACCAGCCCCCGTCTTCCCCGGGTACCACACAGCGCAGGAACACTTCGGGGACCAGGTACCGGTCTTCTGGGGACAGGCTTGTGTAGACGTCCTCGGCGAGCTTGCCCAGCGCGGGGTCTCCCGGCTCCCAGCCGGTGTGCGGAGCGGCTTGCGCGGACCCCAGGTTCATCAGGTCTTCCAGGCCGGTGTCCTGGTGGGGGTCGCCGGTCAGCGCCGTCAGGACGGCGCGCGCCGACGGGCGCCGCAGCGGGTCCTTGTCCAGGGCCGCGGCCACCAGCGCCCGCAGCGGCTCGGGCAGGGCCGACAGGTCAGGGTGGTGGGTGCGGACCTGGTGGGCGATCTGCGGCAGGGTGTCGCCGGGGAAGGCGTGCCGGCCGGTGGCGGCGAACACCATGATCGCGCCCCAGGCGAACACGTCGGCCTCGGCCCCGGCGCGCCGCCCGGCGTACACCTCCGGCGGCATGTAGCGCAACGTCCCGGTGAGCCCCCCGGCCTGGGTCGCCGAGTGGGTCTCCACCATCCGCGCGATCCCGAAATCGATCAGCCGGGGACCGTCGGGCCCCAACATGACGTTGCCCGGTTTCAGGTCGCGATGCACGACCCTGGCCTGGTGGATGGCCGTCAACGCCGTGGCGATCCCGATCCCGAGCCGGTGCAGCTCGTCCCCGGCGAACAGGCGGGGCTCGCGTCCCGGCCCGCCGACGACCGCGGCCTGCAGGCTCACCCCGTCGATGTACTCGCTGACGATGTAGGGCCGCGGCGGCTTCAACCGCACCTGCACGATCCGCGCGGTGCAGAACGAGGCGACCCGCTGCGCGGCCCGCGCCTCGGCCGCCATCTGCTCCAGCTCCCCCGAGGAGCCGCTCGCCCCGTGCAGGACCTTCACCGCCACCCGCGCCCCGTCGGGTCCGTAGGCCTCGTACACCACCCCCTGCCCACCGGCGCCCAACCGCCCCGCCAGCCAGAACTCCCCGATCCGCTCGGGATCACCCGGCTCCAACCGCTCCACCAACTCCGACAACCCCTTCCCCAGCCTGGCCGGATCCCTGGCCGCGGGCCACCACGATCGATCACCAGCCACTGTGACGCCCCCCGAACGAGCTGAGTTCTCATCGGCGCACACAGTGCCGTGGTGCCTCTACTGGTGAGGCCCTGATGGCGGGTACGGCTGCTGGTACGGCGGTGGGGGCGGATATGGAGGCGGATATGGCGGCTGGTACGGCGGCCCCGAAGCGATGCCATTCGGGTTCGGCCGGGCGGCGCGACGACTGGTGATGAGCAGGATTCCGTTGACCACGCCGGCGGCCAGCGCGACGAACAGCAATGGCTCCGCGAGCAGGAACGTCCAGCGGAAACTGATCGCTTCGGAAACGGCCTGGTTGACCGGCGGGGCCACGATCAGCGCCAGGGCGCCCAGGAGCGCCATCGCCGCGGACGCCAGGCCACGCCGACGCTCGAATCGCAGCAACAGCGCCACCGTGGCTCCGAGCGACGCGCCCGTGCCCAGCCCTCCCAGCACGCGCCCCGCCGACAGCACGCCGGCATTCTCGGTGAACGCGACCAGCAGACCGCCGAAGGCCGACGCGAGGACGGCGGGAATGGTCACCGCCGCCGGTTGACGGGCCCCGAGCAGGACACCGGCGGGAAGTGCCACCGCCGCCGCGATCAGGTAGGGGACGACGGCCTTCATCAGCAACGCGTGGCCGGGCAGATAGAGGGCGCGCTGCATCGGCGAGAACGCGTCGGTGCCGTAGACCGCGGTCAGCAGGAACAATCCGATGATCGTGGCGAGCCCCGGTCCGGCAAGCCCCCACCAGGGGGAACCGCCGAACGGCGACGCCTCCATTCGCCGATTATCCGGTACGTCGGTCATCGCGCATCCTCTCGACGACTCTTTCGGTGGGCATATCCATCGCGATAACGAATGCGGCGTCGCTCGCTTCCGTCGGCGGTCATCGCAGGACGGTGACCAGGACGGCGCCGCGTCCGATGTCGAAACGGCGGCGTATCGCCGAATCCGCCGCCGTGCCGCCGTCGTGGGTGACCGCGCGGGCCAGGACGTCGCGGGCGATCGCCTCGCCGTGCGCGGAGAGCATCGCGCCGATCTCGCCGTCGGCGTCGTCCACGGGGACGATGTCGACGGCGATCCGGTCGGCGAGATCGAAGCCCTCCCGCTTCCGCAGGTCGTTGATCAGCCGGACGAGCTCCCTGGCGAGTCCTTCGAGGTGCAGATCGCGGTCGATGTCCAGGTCCAGGGCCACGGCGTACGGGCCGTCGGCGGAGACCTGCCAGCCGCGCACCGGCCGCTCGACGATCTGGACGTGCCCGGCGCTCAGGGCGACGGCCTCCCCGTCCGGCTCCACCGTGAAGTGCCCGCGTGCTTCGAGTTCGGCCACGGCCTTCTCCGCGTCGGCGCCCGCGATGGCGGCGGCGACGGCCTTGGTGCGGCTCCCGAAGTCGCGGCCGAGCGCGCGGAAGTCGGGTTTGAGGGTCCGGGCCATGGCGGCGCCGATGCCGAGTTCGACGGATCTGACGTTGAGCTCGGAGGCGATCACCGGGCGCACCGCGGGCAGCAGCCGCCGGGCGTCCGCGGGCACGGTGACCTGGACCCGGCGCGCGGGACGGCGCACCGGGACGCCGGCCTTCGCGCGTGCGTCGCGCCCCAGCGTGACGAGCCGGCGGGCGACCGCCATGGCCTCGCACAGGGCCGGGTCCCGGGCGCTCTCGTCCGGCA
This sequence comes from Actinomadura montaniterrae, assembly GCF_008923365.1. GTDB lineage: Bacteria > Actinomycetota > Actinomycetes > Streptosporangiales > Streptosporangiaceae > Spirillospora > Spirillospora montaniterrae. Next base: position 172,494 of record NZ_WBMR01000001.1, on the reverse strand, counting down.
CCGGGTAGCCGGTCAGATGCACCGAGTCCGGCGCGCTCGCGCTGACCGAGCGGACCAGGTTCTCGTGGAGCTCGTCGGCGAGGAACGGCATCATCGGGGCGATGAGGCGGGCCAGGGTCGTCAGGCAGGAGTAGAGAGTGGCGAACGCGGCGCCCGCGTCCTCGCCGTCCTCGCCGTGCTCGTTGTCCTCGCCGTCCTCGTTCCAGAAGCGGCTCCTGCTGCAGCGCACGTACCAGTTCGACAGGTCGTCGACGAACGCGGCGAGCTCGCGGCCGGCGCCCGCCGCGTCGAAGTCCGTGAGCGCCGCGTCGGTCCGCTCGGTCGCCTCGGCGAGCCGCGCGAGGATCCAGCGGTCGAGGACCGGCCGCCGCGCGATCGGCGGGACGCCGGGGCGCGGCGTCCATCCGGCGCGGCCGGCGTAGGTGACGAAGAAGTAGTAGGTGTTCCAGAGGGTGAGGATCGTCTTCCGGGTGATCTCTCGAAGCCGCTCGGCGGAGACCGGCCGCGGCTGCCAGGGAGCGCCGTCGGTGGCGAGCAGCCAGCGCAGCGCGTCGGCGCCGTGCTCGTCGATCAGCTCCTGCGGGTCGCGGCCGTCCGCGCCGGAGACGGGCCCCAGGCAGAGCGCGCGGCGGAAACCGGCGTGCCCGAACAGCGACGTCCCCACCGCCTGCAGGGCGTAGAACCGGCCGCGGGTCTGATCGATCGGCTCGCAGACCAGATCCGCGGGGAAACGGGCGGTGAACAGGTCCTCGCCGCCGGCCGTGTGCGGGTGGCCGAACTGCGCGAACGGCATCGCACCGGAGTCGTACCACGCGTCGGCGACCTCGGGGACGCGGCGCAGCACGCCGCCGGGACACCGGTCGCAGGGGATCGTCACCTCGTCGACATGGGGCCGGTGCGGATCGAGCCCGCTGAGATCCCTTCCCGCGAGCCCGGCCAGTTCGGCGAGCGATCCGACGGCGAGCACGTGGTCGCAGGCGTCGCAGCACCAGAACGGCAGCGGCGTCCCCCAGTAGCGCTCCCGCGACACCGCCCAGTCGACGTTGCCGGCCAGCCATTCGCCGTACCGGCCGTCGCGGACGTGCGGCGGCCGCCAGTCGATCCCGGCGTTGCCGTCGAGCATCCGGTCCCGGACGCGGGTGGTCGCGATGTACCAGGACGGCGTGGCGTAGTACAGCAACGGGGTGGCGCACCAGCAGCAGAACGGGTACGTGTGGCGATGGACGCCCGCGTGCAAGAGCAGGCCGGCGTCCCTGAGGTCCTCGATGATCCGCTCGTCGGTGTCCCGGACGTACATGCCCGCGTAGGGGCCGACCCGGTCGTCGAACCGGCCGTCGGGCCGCACCGGCCTGACCACGGGGACGCCGTGCTCGCGAGCGACCCGCATGTCGTCCTCGCCGAAGGCGGCGCCGGTGTGCACGACCCCGGTCCCCTCGTTCACCTTGACGAAGTCCGCGGTCACGACGAAGCGCCATGAGGCGGGGTCGCCGTCCGGATCGTCGGCGGACCCGGGGCCGACGAAGTCGAAAGGGGCCTTGTAGCGGGCTCCGGCGATGTCCGCGACGGGCACGTCCCGCATCACCCGGGCTCCGTCGCCGAGCACCGTCCCGACGCGGTCCGCGGCCATGACGACCGGACGGTCACCCGCCCGTCCTCCGGCGGCCAGGACGTACCGGATGTGCTCTCCGACCACGGCGAGCGTGGCGGGCACGAGCGTCCACGGCATGGTCGTCCAGACGAGCAGGTCGGCTCCCTCGTCCGCCAGGGGGCCGTCCAGCAGCGGGAAGCGGACGTAGACGCTCGGGTCGTCGGTCTGCGCGTACCCCTGGGCCGCCTCGTGGTCGGACAGCGCGGTGCCGCACCGGGGGCAGTACGGCGCGACTCGCTCCTCGCGGTGGATCAGGCCTTTCTCGAACAGGGTCTTCAGCGACCACCAGACGCTCTCGACGTACTCGGTGGACATCGTGGAGAACGGCCGCTCGACGTCGGCCCAGGACCCCATCCGCCAGGTGAGCCGGTCGAACTCGGCGATGGAGCGGGTAACGGCAGCCCGGCATTGTGCGTTGAATTCCGCGATCCCGGACTCTTCGATCTGGCTCTTCCGGTCGATCCCGAGTCGTTTCTCGACCTCGACCTCGATGCCGAGCCCATGGCATCCATGGCCCGCGGCGCGAAGAACGTGCGCACCTTTCATCATTCGGTGGCGCGGGAAGATGTCCTTGAACACCTGCGCTTGGACGTGCCGCAGTCCCGGGTTCCCACCGACGGTGGCGGGTCCGTCGTAGGACGTGAACGGCGGGCCGTCCGCAGTACGCTCGACCGCCCGCCGGAACACCTGCCGGACCCGCCAGCGTTCGAGCACGCGCTCCTCGATGGCGGGGAATTCGGGCTGCCGCTCGACCGCCTGAAAGGGCACACCCGCTTGAAAGGGCGCACCGGCTTCAAAGGGCGCACCGGCTCCGAAAGGCACATCGGCTTCAAAGGGCACATCGACCTCCAAGGGCCCGTTCGACCGCGCCGCTGATCGACGTCATCGCCTCGACGATCCGCCGCCGGTCGCTCTCCGGGAACGCGCTGAGCCGGACGCGCAGCGCCTCCGCCATGCGGTCCTCGATGACCTCGAAGGCGGCCCGGCCGCGCCGGGTCAGCCGGACCGTCTGGAAGCGCCGGTTCTCGGGCGATCTGGCTCTGGTGATCAATCGGTCGGCCTGGAACCGGGCAAGGACGCGGCTGAGGTAGCCGGGATCCATGCCGATCCGCCGGCGCAGCTCCATCACCTCGGTGACGTCCCGCTGCGCCAGCTCGACGATCACCCAGCCCTCGGTCACGGAGTACGGGGCGTTCTCCCAGCTGAGCCGCAGGCCGTCCACCAGATACCGGTACATCCTGCCGAGCGCCCGCGCCTCGCCGACGAGGTCGCCGTCACGCGACCGCACGGCGGGCCCCGGCGCGATATTCATTGACCCAGTCAAACATATTCGCCCCCTCTTGTCTCTAGCCGATGGCCAGGGCGCACGGCACGCCGCTCGGGCTCCGCGACGGGCCGGCAGTGCGGTCCCAGCCCGGCGGCGACCCGGCGAAGATGCTCGATCATGATCGACGAGGACGGCAGCCGGTACTCGCCGGCCGGCGTGGCCGCCGAAACCGTCCGGGTCAGGGACGGCTCGCTCAGCGGGCGCACCACCAGGCCGGACGGGGTCGCCGGCAGCGTGAGCGACGGGGCGAGGGCGACGCCCAGCCCCGCCGCGACGAGACCGCGCACCGTCATCTGGTCGTCGGTGCGGAAGGCGATCCGCGGCTCGAAACCCGCCTTCCGGCAGGCGCGCGGAAGGACGTCGATGGTCGAGCCGTGGTGCACGCCCTGGATCCAGCGGTCCTCTGCGAGGTCGGTCAGCCGGAGCCGCTCGCGGTCCGCGAGCCGGTGCCCGAGCGGAAGCGCGACGTGCAGGGGATCCACGAGAAGCGGGCTGAGCTCCACGTTGGCCGGAACCTCCAGCGGCACCACGGGGAACTCGTAGACCAGGGCGAGGTCCAGCTCGTACATGGCGACCGCGGCGATCGCCTCGTCCCGGTCGATCTCCGTCAGGTCGACCTCCACATCGGGGAAACGCTGCTGGAAGGCGCTCACCGCCCGGGGCATCAGCGTCGCGTTCGCCGTCGTGAACGACCCGAGCCGCAGCCGGCCGCCGGTACCGTGCGCGACGGCGGCCAAGGACGTCTCGGCCGCACGCAGCTCGGCGAGGACCGCCTCGGCGTGCCGCACCAGCACCCGTCCCGCCTCGGTCAGCCGCGCGCCCCGGGCATGCCGCACGAGCAGCTGCGCCCCCGCTTCCCGTTCGAGCACGGCGATCTGCTGGGAAACGGCGGAGATGGTGAAGGAGAGGGACTCCGCGGCGCGGGTCAAAGAGCCGTGCCGCGCCACCTCCCGGAGCACGCGCAAACGCGTCACGTCGAGCATGGCGCAATGCTAGAACCGCGGTTCGGGACGTCCCCGGCTGCCGGGGAACGGCCTTTCCCGAGTCGGGCGGCGGATCCGGCGGGGCCTCGCCGACCGCGATGCGGGCCCTCGAAATCGCGATCCATCAGCTCTGCTTTTCCTTTGTCACCAGGAGCACCGCTTTCCCCGCCAGGCGCCGGTCGCTCAACCGGTGAAGAATCGCCCGTGCGTCCCGCCAATCGCTCGTGGCCGCGATGTCCACCGCCAGCTCGCCCGTGGCGGCCAGCCCGGCGAGATAGGCGAGGTCGTCCGCGGTGCGGGGGCTGTCCAGGTCGTTCAGCACGTAGAAGCCGCGCAGAGACGCCTCCTTCGGATAGAAGTCGCTCACTGAAAACGTCGTCGAGGCGCGCGAGGAATTGCCGAACGAGACCACGGTGCCGTGCGGCGCGACCAGGCGGAGCGCCTCCCGGAGGGACTCACCGCCGCCGGTCTCCAGGACGAGGTCGAACCCCGCTTTCAATCCCTCGACGCCGACGACGACCTCCGCGGCGCCGAGCGCGGCGAGCCCTTCGCGACGGTCGGGCCGGCCGGCCACCGCCGTCACCTCGGCCTTGAACCGGTGCGCCAACTGGACGGCGAACCGCCCGACCCCGCCGGCCGCTCCCGTCACCAGGACGCGGGCCCCCGCGAGGTCACCGTGCATGCGCAACGCCCGCAGCGCGGTCAGGCCGGCGGTCGGCAGCGCCGCCGCCCGCTCGACCGAAAGCCCGTCCGGGACGACGGCGAGCCTGGCCGCGGGGACCGCGACCCGCTCCGCCCAGCTCCCGCCGTCCGCGATGCCGAACACCCGCGTGCCGGGAGCCGGGCGGCCGGCGGCCGGCGCGGCGCCGGACGTTCCCTGATCCGCCACGACACCCGCGAAGTCCCAGCCCGGCCGCCAGCCCGCGGCCGCACCCGTGAGGCGGTGCAGTTCGCCGCGGTTGACCGAGACGGCCCGCACGTCCACCAGCACCTCGCCGGTGCCGGCGGACGGTTCGGGCACCCGGACCAGCTCGACCAGGCCGCCGTCGCCCGTCGCGGACAGGGCTCTCATGACCCGGCCGGCCAGCGCGGAGGCGACTCGGGGGCCTGGTCCAGCCCTGCCCAGTCGCTCCGGACGGGAGAGAACGCCTCGACGACCACGGCGCCGTCGGCACCGGCATGGACCTCGTGCGGCACGTCGGCGTGGATCCGCCACATGCCGCCGGGGCCGAACTCCCCCGTCTCCGCACCGACGGTGAACCGCAGGGAGCCCGCAAGGCAGAGCCCGACCTGCTCGTTCGGGTGCCGATGCGCCGGCACCAGGCCGCCGGGCGGGATCTCCACGACCGCCAGCGTGATCAGCTCGCTCTCGATCACCCGGGCGACGACGTCCTGCCAGATGCGCAGCGGCGGGATCGAGCCGAGGTCGTCCAGGGCGCTCGGCGTCCCGGTCCCGGTCGAGGCCCGCCTGTTCGACTCGTTCACGCCTGCTCCTCCGTGCCGTATACGGGAGTGGTCCACTCGTGGTGCCGGTCGCCGCCGCGCCGGGCGATCGACGACAGCTCGCGCTGCAACGCCAGCGTCGTCTCCCCCGGCGTCCCGTCGCCGACCGGGCGTCCGTCCACCTCGATGATCGGGACGACCATGGCGGCCGTGCCGCACAGCATCGCCTCGTCGCAGGCGTAGAGCTCCGAGCGGTGGACACGCCGCTGGACGACGGTGACGCCGAAGTCCTCGGAGAGCAGCTCGGTCACCTGGCGGCGGGTGATCCCCTCGAGGATGTCGTCGGTCCCCGACGGCGTGGCCCACTCGTCCCCGGACCGCACCAGGACGTTCGACGTCGTCCCCTCGGCCACGTGGCCGTCGGCGGTCAGCAGCAGGGCCTCGTCGAACCCGTGCCGGATCGCCTCCGTCTTGGCCAGCGCCGGGCCGACATAGCTCCCGATCACCTTGGCGCGGTTGGGCACGGCGACGTCCGTGGCGCGCCGCCAGGTGCTCACCATGCAGCGGATGCCCCGCGGGTCGATGTAGTCGCCGGGCATCGGGGTGGCCGGAATGCACAGCCGGCTGCCCGAATCGTGCATCCGGACGGCGAGCTGCTCACCGGCCAGGAACAGCAAGGGGCGGACGTAGCTGTCGGCGCGCACGCCGTTCCGGCGCAGCAGCTCACAGGTCACCGCCACCAGATCCGCGGGCGGGTACGGCAGCGCGAGGCCGAGGATCCGCGCGGAACGCTCCAGCCGCTCGTAGTGCGCCGGCGCCTCCAGGAGGAAGAGGTCCGCCCGCTCCTGGTTCCACGTGGCCCGGATCCCCTCGAAGGTCCCCGTTCCGTACGAGACGACGTTCGCGAGGACGCTCAATCGCGCCGCGTCCGACGAAACGAATTCGCCGTCGACGAAGACCTGGTCATAGGGCACGCCGAAAACGGCGCGATCCCGTGGTCCGACTTCTGCCTGTACGCTCAATGCACTGACCTCACCTTCACCGAAGGGCCGTCTGCCAGCACGTTAAGCCGGTCGCCACGTTAAGCACAATCGAAGGCTTCTTAAAAAAGCCTTCAGCAGCACTGTAGGCGACGCCACAACGCCCGCTCGAGCACAACGCACACGCCGGAACGGGCAAAGCGCATTCGTGAATTCAACGTGACGAGCGGGCCCGCAGGCACATCACGAAATGCGAGGCCGGACTTTCTCCATAAAGCATTTCGAGCACGGCCGCCTACGCGTGAAGCACTCATCGCCGAGTCCGGGACGGCAACGTGGCCGGCCTGCCGAACGCCGAGCGGGGGCCGTCTCGGCGATCGGGACGCGATCTTGTCAATGGCGGCGGGGGCGAGCAGGCTACGTCGCATGGATCTGAACGCCCTGGAAGAGATCCGTCAGGTCAAGTACCGCTACCTGCGCTGCCTGGACCTGAAGGACTGGGACGGGTTCGCCGACACCCTCACCGAGGACGCCCTGGGCGCCTACGGGACCCGCGCGGTCGGCGAGCCGCTGCGCCTGGAGGGCCGCGACGCCATCGTCGACTACATGCGCGACAACCTCGGCCCCGAGATCACCACGGTGCATTTCGCGGGCCAGCCCGAGATCCGGGTCGACGGCGACCGGGCCGAGGGCACCTGGTGCCTGGAGGACACCGTCATCGCCAAGGCGTTCCGGGTGCTGATCCGCGGATCCGCCTTCTACGAGGAGACGTATCGGCGCTGCGCGGACGGCGCGTGGCGCATCAGCGGCATCGGCTACGAACGGACCTACGAATACTCGGTGTCGCTCGACGACGTGCCCAGCTTCAGGCTGCTGGCAGACCGCTGGGCACCCTCGTCCCCGCGGCCGGGAACCTGACCTGTCGATGCGTCCCGGCCCGGCGGCGGGCGGGGCGTCGCGTGAGTCAGGCCTTGGCGCGCTGCTGCTTGACGCGGAGCTCCTCCTTGCGGACCTCGGCTTGGACGGCCTGCTCGCGTTCGAGCCAGTCGGGCCTTTCGGCCTTCAGGTCCTCGATCTCGGCGGTGGTGAGGGGGCCCGTGATGCCGGCGCGGGCCAGACCGGAGATCGAGATGCGGAGCTTGGCGGCGACGACCTGGCGAGGGTGCGGGCCCTCACGGCGCAGGTTCGCCAGCCAGGAGGGCGGGTCGGCTTGCAGCGCGTTCAGTTCGTCCCGGGAGACGGGACCTTCCTGGAACTCGGCGGGTGCTGCCGACAGCAGGATCCCCAGCTTCTTGGCCGCGGTCGCGGGCTTCATGGTCTGCGGGGTCTTTGCTCTGGACGTGCCCATGACCTCAAGGGTAGCCAGCGGGAGGGCATCGCCTGGACGCGACTAGGGTGGCGGAGTGACCGATGGTGAGTTCCGGCTGGCCTACGTGCCGGGGGTGACGCCCGGGAAGTGGGCCGGGGTGTGGGCCGAGCGGGTCCGGGAGGTGCCGCTTCGCCTGCTCCAGACGCCGGCGGCCGAGGTCGTCCCGCTGCTGCGGAACGGCGGCGTGGACGCGGCGTTCGTCCGCCTGCCCGTCGACCGCGAGGCCCTCCATGTGATCCCGCTGTACCTGGAGACGACCGTGGTCGTGGTGCCCAAGGATCACGCGGTGGCCGCGGTGGAGGAGGTGGAGCTCGCCGATCTCGCCGACGAGGACGTGTTCGAGCCGCTCGACGACGTCTTGGCCTGGGACGACCGCCCCGGGCAAGCTGCCTTCACCCGTCCGGAGAGCACCGCCGGCGCGGTCGGGCTGGTGGCGTCGGGAGCCGGCGTCCTGCTGGTCCCGCAGTCCCTGGCCCGCCTCCACCACCGCAAAGACGTCACCTACCGGCCCGTGACCGACGCTCCTCAGTCCCAGATCGGCCTGGCCTGGCTCGAGGTCGAGACGACCGATCTCATGGAGGAGCTGATCGGCATCGTCCGCGGCCGTACCCCCAACAGCTCCCGTGGCCGCAATCCCCGGCAAGAACCCGCCCGCAAGAAGGCACCGCAACAGCGCTCCCCCACCAAGCAGCGTCGCCAGAAGCGCCGCCGGAGGTGACGAAAGCCGCGCTCAGGGGCATGGCAGGCCGCGGCGCCCTTGCCGGACCGGCCCACGGGGCGGTCCGGCAAGGGCGCCGGGGGTCGGGTCACTGCGGCGGGCTCTGCCGCTCCGGGTCGCACAGCTTCCACGTCCCGCCCTCTTTGCGGAGGTAGAGCGTTGCGGGCTGCTGGGAGGGGCGCGTCAGCCGCACCCGGGCCAGGTCACCGGAGATCTTGATGTCGGAGGTCTTCACCGGCCGTTCGTAGCGGGAGGCGAGGCCGTGATCGGTCGTGGAGGCCCCGGACTCGACGGCGCTCTGCTTCTCCTCGGCGCACATGAGGCCGAGCGCCGTGGCCGAGTCCTCGCGGTCGACCGCGTGCGCGAAATCCGTCACCGCGCTGCTGACCTGCCTCTCGTCCCGGTGCGTCCACCAGTGGACGCCGTAGACGGCGGCTCCGGTGAACACGGCCAGCACGGTGAGCGCTCCAGCGAGCAGCACGAACCTGTGGCGCCGCCGGCCGTGCCCTGGGGCAGGCGGGAGCGGCGGGCCCGGGTTCTGGATCTGGTCGTACATCTCGGATCAGCTCCTCTGGCTCTTGAGCAGCGCGTCGATGAGTTCCTGGAGTTCGGTTTCGGCCTTCTGCCGGAGCCGGGCCTGCTGCTGCCGCCACGCGGGCGAGGTGCCGGAGGTGAGCGCCGCGCTTCCCGAGCCTTTGGAGAGGTTCGCCGAGCCGGAGAGCCATTGGCCGTTGGCGGGCGAGTTCGCGACGATGTACATGTTGCTGGGGGTCAGTTTCAGAAAGCCGCGCATGGACACGAGCCGCCGCAGCGGGACGATGTGGTCCATGTGCGTGCTGTTGACCAACCGGCCGCTCGAAGGCGGGTAGGCGGGGTCGGGCGTTCCCGTCTTCGGCGCCTGCACTCCTTGCAGGTAGGCGGTCTTCGGAAACGTGGGGCGCGTTTGGTCGAGCGCCTTGTAAACGCTGTAGACGGACGGCGGGAGTTTGGCGGGCTGCCGGTCCACCCGCTTGGTCATCCCGCTCTTTCCCTGTCCGTACTTGAGGTAGTCGTAGGTCTTGGCGTTCCAGCGCGTGGCGGCCTGCTTCTCCGCGTCCGTCACCTTCTTGAGCGCCGTCTCGATCTTGGTGACGTCGTCCGCCGACGGGCTCATGATGGTCGATCTCGGATACCGGGCCTGCATCTGGTCGAGACTCCGCTCGCAGGCCATGAGCCGCGAGAGGGCGCGGTTCTGCTCGCCCCTCAAGGTGGCCGCCTCGGCGTCGTAGGCGGCGGCCGCCGCGCTGTAGGGGCCGGTGTGGGGGCGGGCGTTGTGCTCTCGGATGCGCGCCTGTATCGCCTGGAGTTCGGCGACCGGGCCGGCGCACAGTTCCTGGTAGGCGGGGTCGGCCAGCGCCTGCGGCGACCCGGTGGCCGTCAGGAGGGCGGCCAGGGGCAGGGCGGCCAGGAGTCCGGCGATCCGCCGTGGAGTCCGCATCATGCTTCCTCGTCCTGTGAGGCAACCATGCCCATATAGACGCTCGTGTCTGTATGAAGGTTCGAGGCGGATCGTGAATGCGGCGGTTCCAGGTCAGGAGTTGACGCTGTGCCGGCCCCCGTTCGCGGCCCGGCCGAGACGGATGGCCGAGATCAGGAAGAAGATGCCGCCGGGGATGGCGTAGCCGGCCGCGTTGGTCAGGGTCGGGTCGTCCGCGGAGGCGCCGACGATGAACGAGCCGCCGGCGAGCACGGAGATCGCACCGCTGATGATCATGGGCCACTGGCCGCCCATCGTGCGGCGGGTGACGCCCACGATCAGCTGGACCAGCCCGGCCACGACCGCCCACGCGCCCCACACCCGCAGCACCGCCGGAATACCGGACGCGCAGGCGGCGGCCACGCCGGCGGTGGTGAGCAGGCTGACCGCGATGTTCACGTACAGCAGCACGGGCGATCCGGTGGTGCGCGACGCGCGGGCGTCGATGACGGCGGCGGCCACGTCGAACAGCGGATACAGCACGAGCAGGGTGACCGCGAGCGGACCCAGGTCCGAGACCGTCGTGAACATCGCGAGGGCCCAGACGATGGCGAATCCGAAGCGGACGAAGTACAGCCGCCGCAGGCTGAAGGCGGTACCGGCGATGCCGCGCGAAGCGATGGTGGTCACGGTGGTCCCTTTCGACCGACGAGAGAGAACGAACGTTCTGTCTCGCTCAGCGTCGCAGCGCCGCCGCACACCTGTCAAGACCGAACGTTCTACCTCTCGCTAGGATGTCCCCCATGAGGCAAGAACCCGCAGGCCGGCCCTCCGAGGCGCGCTCCCGCCTGCTCGCCACGGCGACCCGGATCTTCTACACAGAGGGGATCCACTCGGTCGGGATCGACCGGATCGTCGCCGAAGCGCAGGTCACGCGGGCCACCCTCTACCGGCACTTCTCCAGCAAGGAGGACCTCGTCCTCGCCTATCTGGCCGAAGTCGACCAGGCCACCCGCGCCCAGGTGGACGATGCCGCCACCCGCGGGCTGGCGGCGACCGACACCGTCCGGGCCCTCGGCGAGTCCATCGCGCAAGGCATCCGCTCCCCCGGCTTCCGGGGATGCGCGTTCCTCAACGCCGCCGCCGAATACTCCGACCCCGATCACCCGGTACACAAGGCCGTCATCGCCCACCGGCAATGGTTCCTGGACACCGTGACCGAACTGCTGGCACGCGTCGGGGAGACGCCCGCCGAACCCGCCGCCCGGCACTTCGTGATGCTGCGCGACGGCGCCATGGCCGCCGGCTGCCTCTTCGACCCCGAACTGATCTGCGAGACCTTCCTGCGAGGCGTCGACGGCCTGCTGCAGGCTCACGCCGCGTCCGGCAAGGCCAGGCCGATCTGAGACACGCGCGTAAAGCCGGCCACGCATGTTCTCCGACGCGCGCCGTGGTCTCCAACGCCAGGTTCACCGAGCACGACCTGGGCGGGTGACGCTGTCGTACCGGCACGGCAACTGGTTCATGATCGACTGAGTGCGGGCCAGGCCGGGGAGGTCCGTGCCCCGCGTGCGGCTATGCCCGTGTCAGGTCCTGGAGGCCGACGACGCGCAGCAGTTCCAGCCGTTCGTAGGAGGTGGTGCCCGGGCGGGCGGTGTGGATGACGAGCCGCTGGTCGTGCTCTGGGGTCAGCACTACCTCGCAGTCCAGTTCCAGCAGGCCGACGATGGGGTGCTGGAAGCGTTTGGTGTCGGCGCGGCGTACGGCGACGTGATGGGCGTCCCACAGTGCGGCGAACTCGTCGCTGCGGGCGCGGAGCCTGCGCACGAGCGCTGTGAGCCGCGGGTCGCGCGGGCGGCGGGCGAGTGCGGCGCGCAGGTCCGCCACCGCCACGCGGGCGGCGCGGTCATGGTCCTCGACTGGAAACAGTTCCCGTGCGGAGGGGTCGGTGAAGTAGCGCCAGACGATGTTCCGCTGCTGCTCGGGGAGGGCGGAGGCGTCGCCGTGGAGCGCCTTGGCCATCGGGTTCTGCGCGAGGATGTCGCCGCCGTCGTTCACGACCTGGGCGGGAGTGTCGGTCAGCCGGTCGAGGAGGAGGAGCAGGCCGGGGCGGACGTGGTCGGTGGCCGGATGGTTGCGCGGGGGCTGCTCGCCGGCCAGGTGGAACAGGTGGTCCCGTTCGTCGCTGGTCAGCCGCAGCGCGCGGGCGACGGCGGAGAGCATCTGGCGGGACGGGCGTGAACCCCTGGCCTGCTCCAGCCGGGTGTAGTGGTCGGTGGACATGCCCGCCAGCTGCGCCACCTCCTCGCGGCGCAGTCCCGGGGTGCGGCGCCGCACGCCCTGCGGCAGTCCCACGTCGGCGGGGGCGAGCCGGATACGGCAGTGGCGCAGGAAGTCGGCCAGTTCGGTTCTGTCCACACCTCCATGATGTCCGGGGACGCCGGGCGCAGCCAGGGACGCCCCGTCCCCGGATAAGGACGTCTCTCCCGCCCATCCCCGCACCGCCGCACGCTGGAAGCCGGCTCGGCGGACCGGCGGCACCTCGCTGGCGCGACGAGACGAGGACGGGTGTCGCGTGCCTTACGCGGCATCTGCATGACAGTCCATCCGCCTTCCGCTGATTCATCGGCAACGCAGACCGTTCGGTCGCGAAGAAGGGAAGACTCACATGCGGTACCGCACGCTCGGCCGGACGGGCATCAAGGTCAGCCCCTATGGGCTCGGCGCCTTGATGTTCGCCACGTCCGTCGGGAACTCCGACCCCGACGACTCGGCCCGCATCATCCACAAGGCGCTGGACGCGGGGATCAACCTCATCGACACCGCCGACGCCTACGGCGACTCCGAGGAGGTCGTCGGCAAGGCGCTCAAGGGGCGACGGGACAATGTCGTCCTCGCGACGAAGGTGAGCCGCCCGCTGGGTGACGACCCCAACCAGCAGGGCGCGTCCCGGCGCTGGATCATGACCGCGGTCGAGAACTCGCTGCGCCGCCTGCGGACCGACCACATCGACCTCTACCAGATCCACCGGCCGGACCCCGCCACGGACATCGAGGAGACGCTCTCCGCGCTCTCCGACCTGATCCACAGCGGCAAGGTCCGTGCGATCGGGACGTCCAACATGCCGGCGTCCGACATCGTCAAAGCCCAGTGGGTCGCCGAACGGCGCGGCCTGCAACGGTTCCGCACCGAGCAGCCGCCGTACTCGCTGCTCAGCCGCGGCATCGAGCGCGAGGTGCTGCCGGTCGCCGAGCACTACGGGGTGGGCGCCCTGGTGTGGGGCCCGCTCGGGCAGGGGCTGCTCACCGGGCGCGTCCGCAAGGGCCGGCGGAACGAGCTGCGCCGCGCCGGCCTCTTCAAGCATCTCAACGACGAGCGCCGCCTCGACGCCGTCGAGCGGTTCGTCTCCCTCGCCGGCGAGGCGGGCCTGCCGCCGACCCACCTCGCCATGGCGTTCACGATCGCTCATCCCGGCGTGACCAGCGCGATCGTCGGACCGCGCACGATGAGCCACCTCGACGACCTGCTCGCCGGCATCGACGTGGCGCTCACCGACGACGTCCTCGACCGGATCGACGAGATCGTCCCGCCGGGCACCGACGTCGGGACGCTCGACCAGGCATACGTGCCGCCGGCCCTCCAGCAGGCGAGCCTCCGCCGCCGCCCCGCCGGCGAACGCAGCGCCGCCTGACACGCCGGCGACCCCGCCTGTGCCGGTTCACCGGCGGCGGGGTCGCGGGGCACGGATCCGGTCAGTCGACGAGGGCGCCGGCGGAGATGTTCACCTGCGTCGAGGTCATGGTGGCGGCGTGGTCGGACACCAGGAAGGCGGCGATGCGGCTCACGTCCGCCAGGGTGGTCGCGCGCTTGAGGAGCGTGGCGTCGACCATCTGCTGCTTGACCGGCGCCATCTCCGGCCCGTCCGGCATGGACTCGGCGACGCCCCCGGTCTTCATCGACAGGACGCGGACCGAGTGCGGCCCGAGCTCGCACGCCCACTGCCGCCGCATCGCCTCGACCATCTCGCAGCCGACCTGGACGTTCCCGAGGCCGGGCGAGCGGTTCCCGCTGTCGGAGCCGCCGAAGTGCAGGATCACGCCCGAGCCCTGCTTGACCATGTGGCGGGCGGCGGCCTGCGTGGTCAGCATGAGGGTGCGGGCGATCTTCTCCAGGGACCGGGCGAAGGCGTCGGCCGGCAGCTCCAGCAGGGGACCGAACAGCGTCTCGTGGGAGATGACGTTGACCGAGACGTCGACGCTGCCGGCGGTCTCCACGACGGAGTCGACCCAGCCGTTGACGGCGTCGCCGTCCAGGGCGTCCACCCGGGCCGTCTCGGCGAGGCCGCCGGCGGCCCGGATGTCGTCGGCGACCGCGTCGAGCGTCGCCGGGGTGCGGCCGGCGAGGAAGACGCGCGCGCCCTCGGCGGCGAAGCCGCGTGCCATGGCGCCGCCGATCGCGCCGCCGCCGCCGTAGATGACCGCGGTCTTGTTCTCCAGAAGCATGGCCGTTCTCCGTCCGTCCGAGGTGTTCCGGTGATGGCGTCGACGGTAGGAGCATGGCCGGACGGCCCGCATCGGTCGCCGGACGTGAGTTGAACGGCGCAGGTCAGAAGGCGGATGAACGCTCGGAGCATGGTCTCGCGCCGGGGGTGCCGCACGGGTGCGGCGGCGCGGCTAAGTCATGTGTCCGATACGAGGCGGGCCAGTTCCATGCGGCGGGTGACGCCGATCTTCGGATACGCCTTGTAGAGGTGGTGCCCGACCGTACGGGGGCTCAGGTAGAGCTGCGCGCCGATCTCGCGGTTGCTGAGCCCGGCGGCGGCGAGCCGCACGACCTGCAGCTCCTGCGGGGTGAGCCGCTTCAGCGGGTCGGCGTCCCCGGCGCTGGCCGCCGGGCGGTCCCCGAGGACCTCCAGCTCGGCGCGGGCCCGCTCGGCCCAGGGGGCGGCGCCGAGCCGGGCGAAGGCGCTCCGGGCGGCGGTCAGCTCGATGCGCGCCTCGGTGCGGCGGCGCCGGCGGCGCAGCCATTCGCCGTAGAGCAGCCTGGTCCGCGCGGCATCGTAGGCCCGGTCGCCGTGCAGGCCGAGCGCGGAGCGGTAGTGCTCGTCCGCCTCGTCGCCGTCGGCCAGGAGGGCGCGGCACCGGGCGATCAGGGCCGTGCAGGACGTGGCCGCGGCCCATGCCTCGAACGCGGGCAGATGGGCGCGGGCCAGGTCCGGGCGCCCGGCCCGCACCGCGGCCTCCGCGTGGTCGGGGACGGCGCGGATCAGCACGTCGTACCGGGCCGGGCCGGAGCACACCGCGTCGAGCCGCTCCAGCGCCTCGCCGGCGTGCCCTTCGGCGAGGTCGAGCAGGCCGAGGCCCCAGGACGCCAGCGCCGCGTTGGTCGGATGCACGCCGGCATGGCGGAGGACGTCCGGCGCCAGGGCGCGGCTGCGCTCCGGGTCCGACTCCAGCCGGACCGCGATGCACTTCATCGCGGTGACCTGCATGTCCATGCCGATGTCGGCGGCCAGCGACAGGCCCTCGGCCGTCGCCGCGTCCGCGCCGTGCAGGTCGCCGAGCAGCACCCGCCCGATCGCGAGCGCCTCGGAGATGTACGGGAGCCAGCCGAGCGCGCCCTCGGCCCTCGCCTCGGCGGCCAGGCGCTCGAGCAGCTCGGTCGCGGCCCGGTCGTCCGCCACGAGCAGGCCCATGAAGCCGCCGATGAGGCGTTCGATGACGTCCTCGATCCCACCGGTCCGGGCGGCCTCGAACAGCGCCCGCATCGGCCGGACGTCGTCGGGCGCGTCGTCCACGAGCCGCCGCCCGTAGGCGATCAGGGCGCCCGCCACCGGCGCCTTCGCCGAATCGGCGGGCGGCCTCACCTTCCTCAGCAGCTCGACGCTCTGCCGCACGAGCCCGTGCGCGCCCGCGTCCCGCGCGGACCAGACCGCCTCCGTCAGCATCGACACCGCCTGGTCGGGATCGCTCTCCACGATCAGCGCCGCGCCCTGCAGCGCGAGCTCCGCGTCGGCGGCGGGCGAGGTGCGCTCGTAGGCGACCTGGGCGCGGATGAACGTGGCCTCGGCGACGACCCCGTCGTCCCCGGTGAGGTGCTCGGCCTCGGCGGCCAGCCGGGTGGCCTGGTCGGGACGGCCCGCGTCGTAGGAGGCCCGCGCCGCGTGCACGAGCCGGCGGGCCTTCCCCTCCGGCTCGGTGCTCAGCCGGGCGGCGCGCTCGTAGGCGGCGGCGACCGCGGCCGTCCCGCCGCGCCGCCCGGCGCGGTGCGCGACCCGCTCCAGCTCGGCGGCGACCTCCTCGTCCGGGCCGGTGGCGGCCGCGGCGCGGTGCCAGGCGCGCCGGTCGGCGTGCTCGTCGCCGGTGAGGACCCCGGCCAGGGCGCCATGGACGGCGGTCCGCCGGTGGTGGGCGGCGTCCTGGTAGGTGACGGCGCGGATGAGCGGATGCCGGAACCGCACCTCCTCGCCGTCGAGGACGACGAGCCCGGCCTCCTCGGCGGGTTCGAGGTCGGCGGGGACGAGCCCCAGCGCGTCCCCGGCGCGCAGGACGACGCCCAGGTCGGCGGTGCCGTCGGCGGCGACCACCAGGAGCAGCCGGCGGGTGGCGTCCGGCAGCTCGGCCAGCCGCCGCCGGAAGCTCTCCTGGACCTTGCCGCCGACCGGCAGCGGCCCGGCGTGCCGGGCGGGCCGCGACTTGAGGGCGTGCGCCAGCTCGATCAGGGCGAGCGGGTTGCCGGCCGCCTCGTCCAGCAGCCGCTCCCGCACCGGGACGGTCAGCTCCGGCGCGTGCGCCGCCACGAGCTCCTGCGCCGCGGCCCGGTCCAGGCCGGCCAGCCGGACGACGTCGAGCCCGCGGTCGGGGAACGGACGGACACCGTCCCGCACCGTGAAGACCATGGAGATCGGGTCAGCGCCGAGCCGGCGGGCGGCGAAGAGCAGCGCGTCCAGCGAGGCGTTGTCGAGCCACTGCGCGTCGTCCACCAGGCAGAGCAGCGGGCGGTCGGCGGCCAGCTCGGACAGCAGGGTGAGGGTGGCGGCGCCGATCAGGAAGCGGTCGCCGGCGGGCCCGGAGCCGAGTCCGAACGCCGACCGCAGCGCCGCCGCCTGCTGCGCCGGCAGCGCGTCGAACCGGCCGGTGAAGGGGTGCAGCATCAGGTGCAGCCCGCCGAACGCCAGCTCGCTCTCCGACTCGACGCCCGCGCCGCGGATGAGCCGCATGTCCCCGGCGTCGGCCGCGACCTGCTCCAGCAGGGAGGTCTTGCCGATCCCCGCCTCGCCCCGGATCACCACCGTGCTGCTGCGCCCGGAACGCGCGTCCCGGAGCAGCCCGGCGAGGTGGTCCCTCTCACGATCCCGCCCCATGAGCACGCGAGAACAGTACAACCCGGGCACGCCGCCGAGGGCCCACGCCGGAAACCGCCCGGTCACGTAGATGGTCTGGCGCGCGACCCCGAGCAGGCGGCCGCCTACCTGCGTCGAATCGGCCGGCCTTTAGGAACCGGTCGCGGGAGCGGGGTCGCGGACGAAGAGGCCTGCGCTCCCTTCAGACGGCTCGATCCGCCAGCCCGGCGGTGGGTTATGTCCCCCGGTTACATTCGCCACGGTGGCCCAGTCCATGTCAACGCCGACCTCGGAATGCGCCTCGCCGAACACGGCGGCGTCGGAGGACATCATCGCGCCGAGCCCGCTGGACCAGGCGTTCCGGGAGAAGGTCGCCCCGTCGAACGTGACGGTTCCGGAGAAGGTCGCCTTTCTGAACCAGGCGGCCCGGGAGAAGGTCGCCCTGCCGAAAACGGCGGGCCCAGAGAAGGTCGCATCCCAGAACACGGCCTCCTTGGAGAAGTTCGCCCGAATGAACGCGGCGTCCCCGGAGAAAGTCGCCCTGTTGAACCAGGCAGCCCCGGAGAAAGTCGCTCCGGTGAACACCGCGTCCCCAAAGAAGGTCGCTCCACTGAACACGGCGCGGTGGACGGTGCAGCCGGTCAGCTTGAAGTCGCTGAGGGTGGCGCCGGTCAGATCCAGAGAGATGTCGGCCCAGTGGGGATCGGCGGTGGGCTGCAGGTGAGTGGACAGGAGGCGTTGGGCGGTGAGGCGGACCTGGTGCTCTTCATACGGGTCCGGATTCCCGGTACTGGGTTCGGTGGTAGCGGGATGGTGCTCGCGGGCGGCACGGTAGCGGGCGGCGTTGCGGCGAGCCCGTTCCCGGTGCTCTTCCTCCGGGCCGGGGTGCTGGGCCGGGGGTGGCGTGCAGGGCATGCGCAGATAGGCGCAGATGATGTCGACGATGGTCTGCCGGTGCCGCGGGTTGTCGTTGGCCAGCCGTTTCAACGTGTAAAGGGCGGTGAGGCGGACGGGTGCTTTGTCGGAGGCGAGTTGCTCGGCGGCCGCGTTGTACAGCTCGGTGATCCGCCGCTCGGCCGCGTCCAGTTGCCCCAGCGCGGTCGCCAGTTCGGCATGGCGTTGCCGCCGGAAGGCCAGCATCAGCCCGACCGCGGCACCCGCGCCACCGCCCGCGGCCAGGCCGGTACGGACGGCGTCCACCCGGATCTTGGCCCGCTCGGCCCCGGGCGGGGCGTCATCCGCGACGTCCAACAGCCACGCGGTGGTCAGCCAGATCGCCAGCGCCGCCGCTCCCGCGGCCGCCAGCATCCAGAAGCCGGCCGCCAACGGCCGCACCCGCAACGGCTTGGCCTCACGTCCGGCCCGCGCCTTCGCCCAGCGCCGCCGCACCGGCTCCAGTCCCCGCCTCACACGCCCGTGCGCGCCGCCCGGCGCCACCTCACCCACGCTGCTCAGACGCCCGATCCTCGCGGACGGGTTCACCCGACCGGGTGCCCGGATCCGGCCGCAACGGACCGCTTTCTTTCGAAGCTGTCGTCCGGGATTCCGATCGTGAACGTCCCTCCGACGGGGGCCTGGGCGCGCGGTCGCCCGCAGTAATCTGTTTTGTGCCACCACGGCTCTCTGCCAGCATGAGGCCATGCGCCACCCTCTTGACACGCTGGACTGGCCGATTTCCACCGAGCGCCTGCTGTTGCGCCGGGCCACTCCCGACGACGTGGACGCGACCTGGGCCTTCCGTCAGCTACCGGAGACTCAAGAATGGGTCGTGGCCGCCACGGTGACGTACGACGACTACCGTGAGCGTTTCCTCCACGAGGAGCAGCTCGCAAACCTGCTCGTCGTCGAACTGGACGGCCGGGTGATCGGCGATCTGACGCTGGCGATCCAAGACGGGTGGGCGCAGAGGGAGGTCGCCGACCAGGCGAAAAACGTCCAAGGAGAGCTCGGGTGGACGCTCGATCCCTCCTACGGCGGCAAGGGCTACGCCACCGAAGCGGTGCGCGCCCTCATCGACATCTCCTTCAGCAGGCTCGGCCTGCGCCGCCTGCACGCGGACTGCTTCTACGACAACGAAGCCTCGTGGCGGCTGATGGAGCGGGTTGGGATGCGCCGCGAACAGCACACGGTGAAAGACTCTCTCCACCGCACCAAGGGATGGCTCGACGGTCTCTCGTACGCGCTCCTGGCCGAGGAATGGCCCGCTCCCGAGTGACCGCCCGGAACTCAGTGGCGACGATCAGGCGCGGTTCGTTCACAGCAGGAACCCGTCGTCGGCCTGGCCGAGCACGATCTCCTCGGCCTTCCGGGGCCGGGCGGTCAGGCCCTGCTCGGCGGAGTAGCGGGAGAAGGTCTCCAGGACGTGCCGGTTCTCCTCGAGGCCGTAGTCCCAGTATCCGGGCCCCAGGGCCGCCAGCGTCTCGGCCAAATGCTCCTCCAGCCAGGGCAGCATGACCTTGAGCGCGTTGCGTTGTGCCAGGTCGGCGTAGGCGGGCTCCAGTGCCTGCGTGAACGCCTTGGTCAGCGAGCGGGCGATCCACGGGTGCCGCTCGTACACCGAGCGCCGGACGACGACGGTGTGCATGATCGGGAAGATGCCGGTGCGCCGGTGGTAGTCGCGTTCGACCTGCGGGAAGTCGGGGAACAGGCGGCCGAGCCGCGGATCGGTCCCGAACCCGGCGGGCCGCCCCGGGCAGTACACGGCGTCGAGTTCCCCGGCCGCCAGCATCGCCGAGAGCGTCTGGTCGGGGCCGATGGGGGTGACGCTGATCTCCGGCGGGAGGTCGAGGTCGATCTTCTCGATCCGGCCGGGCTGCACCAGCCCGCCGGTGTAGTACCGCACCGAATCGACCGGTACGCCGTGGTGCTCGGCCATGATGCCGCGCTGCCAGACGCACGCGGTGAGCTGGTATTCCGGCAGTCCGACCCGGCGTCCGCGCAGGTCCTCGGGGCCGCTGATGCCGGCCTCGGTGTTGATGTAGATCGACTGGTGCCGGAAGGACCGCGAAGGGAAGACCGGCAGCGCGACGAAGGGCGGCGACGGCTGGTCGAGCGTGAGCAGGTACGTCGACAGGCTCATCTCGCTGACGTCGAACTCCTGGTACCGCGCCTGCCGGTAGAAGGTCTCCTCGACCGGGAGCGGGATGACGTTCAGGTCGATGCCCTCGGGCACTACGCGGCCGTCGCGCAGCGCGCGGATCCGGTCGTAGTCCTCGCAGGCGAATGACAGGTTGAGCCGGGTCAAGCGGGTTCTCCTTCGGTGGTGACGGCGGGAGCGGCGGCACGGAGCCGGCCGAGCGGGACGCACAGGAGCAGGGCCAGCAGCGCGCACGCCCCGCAGATCGCGAACCCGGTCAGGTAGGCGCTGAGGGCGGGCTTGCCCCCGGGCCCGGTGAGACTGGTGAACAGGACGCCGAAGACGGCGCTGCCGACCGAGTTGCCGACGGCGTACATCACCACCGACAGGCCGAGCGCGATGCCCGACTCGTGCGCCGGGACGGCACGTACCACCAGCAACTGGGTGGCGGCGAGCGTCACCGCCAGGCCGCAGGAGTCGAAGACCAGCGCGGGCAGGGTGGCGCCGGCGTGCGCGTGGCCGAGCGCGAAGGCGGCGAAGCCGACGACGATCAGCGTGAAGCCGATGGAGGCGGCCGGCACCAGGCCGCGCCGGCGGGCCGTGCGCAGCACCACGATGCCGAGCACGCTGCCGACGGCCTGGGGCAGCGCGTACCAGCCGGCGGCGAGCGCCGTCCACCCGTATCCGAAGCCGGAGGCCGTCGGGGTCTGGGCGAGGCGGGTGATGGCCGACAGCGATCCGTAGACGCCGACGGCGATGAGGAAGGTCATCGCGTAGGGCAGGCCGACGTCGCGGCGCAGCAGGTAGGAGACCTCGATGAGCGGCTTCTTCGCCGACCGCTCGACCAGCCACCAGACTCCGCCGAGCACGACCCCGCCGGCCAGCAGCCCGACCACCCGGGCCGATCCCCAACCCCAGGCCGGGCCCTCGCTCAGGCCGAGGAGGAACGCGACCAGGGCGAGGGTGAGCAGCAGCGCGCCGGGAACGTCGAGGCCGCCGGTGGCGCGCGCGTCGGAGTCCCGGACGGACACGGCGGTCGCGACCAGGGCGACCAACGCGGCGACCGCGCTGACGATGAAGAACAGCCGCCAGTTGTCCGGATGCGCGCCGACCAACGCGCCGAGCAGCAGGCCGCCCGCGACGCCGAGGCCGGTGCCGACATGGATCGAGAAGATGGCGGTCTGCCCTCGCCGCGGCGACATGGTGTCGCTCGCGATGGCCTCGGGCAGCGCCAGCATCGGGAGCTGGGCCCCGATCAGGACGCGGCCGATGATCATCACCGCCAGGCTCGTGGCGAGGCTGCAGATCACGCATCCGGCCAGCACCAGGGCCATCGCGAGCAGGATCACCGGCCGCTTGCCGATCAGATCGGCGAGCCGGGTCAGCACCGCCAGGAAGACCGCGCCCGAGATCAGGCCGGAGGTCAGGATCCACGCGGTGCCGACCGGTGAGGCGTGCAGCGCGCCGCCGATCGTGGTGAGCAGGGGCAGCAGGCCGACCTGGACGAGCTGCAGGGCGAACCCGAGATACGTGAGGGTCACCACGGCCGTGCGGCCGTTGACCTCTCTCGCGGGGGTGGGCATGGGGCCTCCTGATGTCGCGTTTCGCCAGCTCGAGCGCGCGCACGCCGACGGGGCGTGAGGGGGCTCACGCTAAACAGGAGGGCGGATGTATGTCAATATTTACGTATCTGCTTACATAAATTCAGTCCTGCTCCAGCCGGTCCACCAGGGCCAGCCCGCGCTCCGCCCAGGCCACCTCGGCCCGGGCGCGCTCGGCCATGCCCTCGTACACGTGCACCTTGTAGGCGACGATGGCCGCGTGCCGGCTCTCCGGAGCCTCGGCCAGGCGGCGCTGCATCAGATCGGTGCCGCGCGACCGCAACTGCTCGACATGCCACTCCCAGCGGCGCAGCTGCTCGGTGTGGTACGCCAGGTGCGTCGCGAACTGCTCCCGCACGATGTCGGGCGACGCGTACTCGAAGTAGGTCGCCTTCAGATAGGTGGCGTCGCGGGGCAACGTCGGCTCCTCCACCGTGGAGACCCAGCGGCTCAGCTCCTCGTAGCCCGCCTCGGTCAGCGTGTACGCCCGCTTGGTGGCCTTGCCCTGCGGCCCGCGCGGCTCCTCCCGCGCCGCGACCAGCTTCTCCCGCTCCAGCTTCCGCAACTCGGTATAGATCTGCGGATGCGTGGCATGCCAGACCCGGTTGGCCGACTGGTCGAAGGTCTTGGCCAGCTCGTAACCGGTCATCGCCCCCGCGTCGAGCATCGCCAGCAGCGCATGGCGTAGTGACATCCCCGTGCACCCCTATGTCTCACGTTACGTACATACGAACATAGCCAGCCGCCGGATCGAGACGGGTCAGGTCGAGGCTCGGAGGATGAGGCGTGCCGGCGGGACCGGGGCGGACGGCGGGACGGGGGCGCCGGTGCGGGCGGCGGCGATGCGGCGGACGAGGTCGGCCGCGCTGGTGGCGGGTCGTCCAGGCTGATCGTGGTGAGGGAGGGCGTGTACAGGGCCGCCAAGGGGTGGTCGTCGATCCCGACGACGGCGGCGTGAGCGGGGACGTCCACGCCCAGGTCGGACAGGCCGGCGGCGGGATGGCGGGCCCCGGCGGACGGGTCGTAGCCGAGCTGCCAGACCAGGTCGAGGCCGTGTTCGTGCAGGCCGTCGGCCAAGGCTTCGAGGTAGCGGGCGTAAGTGGGCGGGACGATGGGCGCGCGGTGCGCGAAGAGCACGAGGTTGCTCGCACCCAAGGCGAGGGTGCGCGCCGGCGCGTAGGGGGCGTAGCCCAGGCGGGTCGCCGCCGCGAGGACCCGTTCGCGGGTCTCGGGCGGGATCGTCTGGGCGGGCTTGTCGTTGACGACGTAGCTGACCGTGGCGGCGGAGACGCCCGCCTCGCGGGCCTCGTCGGCCGCGGTGACCCGCCGCGCCCTTCCGCTCATGTTCTCCGTCATCACCTCGCTGCTGCGCGAGCGGTTCGGCTTCGACGGCATCGTCTGCACCGACTGGGGGCTGCTCAACGACGTGGAGATGGGCGGGGCCACGCTGGCCGCCCGAGCCTGGGGCGTCGAGAACCTCTCTCCACGCGACCGGGCGCTCAAGGCCCTCGAGGCGGGCGTCGACCAGTTCGGCGGCGAGTCCTGTCCCGAGCTGGTCGTCGAACTGGTCAAGGACGGAGCCGTTTCCGAGGAGCGGATCGACGCGTCCGTCCGGCGGCTGCTGCGCGAGAAGTTCCGCCTGGGCTCTTCGACGCCGCCCCGCTCGATCCGGACGCCGCCGTCGCCTCCGTCGGACGGGCGGACTTCCGCGAGACCGGCATGGAGGCCCAGCGCCGGTCGCTCACCCTGCTGAAGAACGACGGGATCCTCCCGCTGAAGCCCGGCACACGCGTCTACACCGAGGGCATCGACCTCGACGGCTTCCCCGCCGCCGGATCCCCCGCCGACGCCGACGTGGCGGTCCTGCACCTCAGCGCCCCGTTCGAGCAGCGCAACGGCGACTTCATCGAATCGTTCTTCCACGCCGGCGACCTGGCGTTCCCCCAGGACGAGATCGACCGGATCACCGCGATCGCCGCGCGGACCCCGACCGTCATCGTGATCCACCTCGGCCGTCCCGCCGTCATGCCCGAGATCAACGCGGCCGCCTCCGCCGTCCTCGCCGGCGTCCGCAATCCGTCCGGCAAGCTGCCCTTCGACCTTCCGTCCTCCATGGCGGCCGTCAGGGCCAGCCGGCCCGACGTCCCCCACGACACCGCCGCCCCGCTGTACGGCTTCGGCCACGGCCTGACCTACTAAGAGAAGAGCAGCCGGTGGCGGGGTGGCCGGACGAGAGATCGGTGAGCGAGACGTACGGATTGCTCGCGGGCATGGAGCCAATCGACGTTGGGGTATTCCATCCCCTCTCCGTAAGGAGGCGTCCATGCGACGCGGTATTGCGATGGCCGCAGCGGTCACCGGACTCGTGCTGGTCGGAGGAGCGGCCCCGGCGCTCGCCGGTGAGCCGCCCACGGCCGACGAGGTCGAGACAGCGTGGGTCGCCGGCCGGTTCATCACCCTGTACGTCGACACGCCGGACTCGGCGTCGTCGGGTCCGAGCGAGGCGCGGCCGGACGCCGACGTGTTCCTGGTCGCGCCGATGGACCCGGACCACCCGCTCGACCCCGGCGCGGTCATCCCCTCGCCGCCGGCTCCGGCACCGATCATCGTGCCGGTACACGACACGGTGCTGGACCGTCCGACGCCCCCGTCGGACTGCTTCGGCGTGCAGGTGCTCCCGGCGCCGGGTGCCGGCGCGCGCGTGCTGACGCGTCCCGACCCGAACGGCGGTGCGACGCTGGCGTGGGCCGTCGTGGTGGACGGGCATCGCGTGAGGCTGACCAGCGGCCCGGTCATCCGCTGGGCGGCGAGCGCGGGCCTGGTCGCCCTGGACCGGTCCTGGCCCGGGTACGGCGGCACCTGCTGGACGGGCACCTGGCGCCGCTGACCTCGCGGTATCGGTGGGCGAACCACGCACCTTTGACCGGCGGCCACGCCGGTCGACGATGAGGCCGCTGCGCAGCGATCATTTCCCCCTCTCCACCCCAGGAGGACAAGTGCGCAAGGTGCTCATCACGTTCGCGATGGCGATCGCCGGCGTCGGCGTCGCGGTGTCCCCGGCGTCCGCCGCCGCCACCAACGTCTACTACGAGACCGTCGCGGACGGGGACACCCAGTTCATCCCCGCCTGCACGCCCGGCCCGGACAACCCGACCTGCGACCCGCGCGGCGCGGGCAGCAAGCTCATCTCGACCGGCTCGCTCTCCTACACCCAGGGTGGGGCGACCGTCGGGTCGGTGCACACCGAATGCACCACGACCCGCAAGGTGGGCAACGACTACTACGGCGTCTGCACCGACACCCTGACCACCCCGCAGGGCAACTCCGTCGCGGTCGGCGAGATCAACGAGAGCGCGCTCGAGCGCTACGAGGCGCAGCACCTGCCGCTCACCGGCGCCTGGGGCTGCCTCACCGTCCAGCAGGTCGTCTACCCGAACGTCTTCAAGCTGACCGTCCAGCGGTCCTGACCGGATGGGAGCGGCCGGGTCTGCGGGGACCCGGCCGCTCTCGCATGTCAGCGGTGACCGATGGCCCGCCGGACGGCGCGGGCCAGGGCATCGGGGTCGCAGTCCGGGAGGACGGCGGCGAGGTGCCCGTCGGGCCGGACGAGGTGGACGGTGTCCGGACCGGCCTTCAACGCGGCGCGGATGACGCCGTCGGCGTCGATGGCGTCCAGGGCGTAGGTCCGGACGGGCAGGCCGTGCAGCCGTTCCGCGATCTCGTCCGCGTGTTTCTCGTCGCTCGTCAGCACGACGAGATCAGTGCCGAGCAGCCGCCGCAGCCGGGTCTTGCGTCCGTCGACGACGCAGGGCCCGTCGGGGCACAGGACGCCGGGAAGCGCCGGCCGGACCGCTCCGGCGGCGCGCGGGAAGTCCTCGACCGGCCCGGACGGGGTGGTCAGCGGCGAGTCCAGGTACCAGTACGGCTCGGCGAGCTTCCCCGAATCGATGCGGGCACGGGCTTCCGGGGCGGTGAGCGCGGCCTCCAGCGCGGCGAGCCGGCGGTCCCTTTCCTCGTCGGTGTGCGGAACGAGGAACTCCATGGTGCGGGTGGTGACCGCGAGGTTCTCGCCGGACGCTGCGCGCCGCTCGATGTCGTAGCTCGCGAGCAGCCCTTCCGGAGCGTGGCCGCGGCGGACGAACGCGAGTTTCCAGGCGAGGTTCTCGGCGTCCTGCACGCCGGAGTTCAGCCCGCGCGCGCCGAACGGCGCATACAGGTGCGCCGCGTCGCCCGCCAGGAACACGCGTCCACGGGCGAAGGCCTCGGCACGCCGCTGGTGGAACCGGTAGGCGGACAGCCACACGATCTCGTAGGGGGCGTCACCGGTGATCTTCCGGATGCGGGCGTCGAGCGCGCCCGATGCCCGTTCGGCTTCGAGGTCGTAGTCGGCGGGCACCTGCCAGTCGATCCGCCAGGTCCGGTCGGGGCACTGGTGCACCAGCACCTGCCGTCCGGGGTTCCAGTCGGGGTCGAAGTAGAACCGGCGCTCATTCGGGAACGGGAGGTCGGCGCGGACGTCGCAGATGAGGAACTGGTCGCTGAACGAGCGGCCCGGGAATCCGATGCCCATGAGCTGCCTGATCGTGCTCTTGGAGCCGTCCGCGCCGACGAGGTGGCTGCCCCGGACGACGACCCTGGCGGTCGCGGTGGCCGTGTCGACCTCGACCCCGGTCCCGTCCTGGTGGACGCCGATGACCGGGTGCCCGTACCGGATGTCGATGAGCGGTTCCGCGTCGGCGAGGCCGAGAAGGTACCGCTCCACCTCGGCCTGCGAGATGTTGATCCAGGGAGGTACGGTGCTGCGTCCCGCGGTCGGGAACGTGACGGCGAACAGTTCGGTGTCGCGGTAGTAGGTGCGGCCGATCGTCCAGGTGACCCCGCGCGCGATCATCTTCTCGGCGCAGCCGATCCGGTCCAGGACGTCGAGGACGTCGCGCTGGAAGCAGATCGCCTTGGACCCGGTCGGGTCCCGCCGCGCGGCGGCCTCCAGCACGACCGTGGGAATCCCGAAGCGGGCCAGCAGCAGAGCGGTCACCAGCCCGACCGGGCCGGCGCCGACTATGACGACCGGTTCGGTCTCGTTTCTGCTCATCGTCACGCCTGGAGCTCGTCCCAGACGGCCCGGTCGCGCTCGGCCGTCCAGATGACCGGCCGTTCGATGCCGGACAGCTCGTCCCACAACCGGGACACATCGAACGGCAGGCAGTGCTCGAAGATCGGCCACCGCC
Organism: Actinomadura montaniterrae; assembly: GCF_008923365.1. GTDB lineage: Bacteria > Actinomycetota > Actinomycetes > Streptosporangiales > Streptosporangiaceae > Spirillospora > Spirillospora montaniterrae. The sequence goes on along the minus strand of NZ_WBMR01000001.1, from coordinate 145,323 downwards.
CGTACTCCGGCGCCAACTCCGCATGAACCGCCTCGAACGCCTCCTTCAGCGTCCCACCGCGCTGCTGGACGGCGCCTACCTCGTTGATCATGACGTTGAGGAAGTGGCGGGTCTGGGCGATGGCCGCTTGGACGGCTTCCGAGCCCACGGCCACCGCGCCGCGTCCGCCCACCAGCGCCTCGGCGCCCAACGCCGCGACCCGATCCAACGTCCCCGACGCCCAATCACGATGAAAGGCATCACCGGTGTACAACGCCGCCTGCGCCTCCACCAGATCACCGGCGAACAACACCCGCTGCCGCGGCAACCACGCCACAATGTCGCCCTCGGTATGCCCCCGCCCGCAGTACCGCAGCACCAGCTCGCCGCGGTCCCCGCCCAGCTGAATCGTGAACCGGTCACTGAACGTCGCCGTCGGCCAGGTCAACCCCGGAATCGACTCCGGCTCCTTGAACAACCGCGGCATCCGCCCCAACTCCGACTCCCAGTCCTGCCTCCCCCGCTCAGCGACCAACTCCCGCGTCTTCTCATGCGCCACGATGACGTCGGCCCCGAACGCGCTCGCACCCAGCACCCGCACCGCGTGATAGTGCGACAACACCAGATACCGGACCGGCTTATCGGTGTGCTCACGCAGCAACGCCAGCCACTCCCGCGCCGCCACCGGCGTCGCCAGCGCCTCGAAACACACCACGAAGTCCTCGCCCTCCACCGCCCCCACATTCGGATCGCCCTCGGCGGTCAGCGCGTAGACGCCGTCCGCGAGCACCTCCAGACTCCGCTCCTTCTCCGCCAGATCAGCCGACGACGCGAACGGTTTCATGCCGTTTCTCCAATTCGATCGATGAGTTTCATCTGGACGGACCGCCGTTCCGGCGGTTCATCGGTGTACTTGATCGAGAAAGCCGTTGACCAGCGCGTGGTAGTCATGCGGGCCCTCCCCCTGCAGGTGGTGCGCTGCCCTGCCCGAGATCCAGGTAGTGATAGGACGCCGTCGGCCTTGATTAAGTGGGCATTTTCGTCGCTCCTTTCACGTCCGGGCGAGGAATGCCGCGGTAAGGCGGGCGAATTCCTCGGCCTGGAATTCCAGGGGGACGCCTCCGCCCTCGATGACGGCGGTCTCGGCGTGCGGGATGCGTTCGGTGAGCGGTCCGAGTTCGGGAAAGGCGTAGGGGTCCGCGGAGGCGCCGATGCACAGCACCGGGCACGCGGTGAGCCCGACCCGTTCTTCCATCCGGTACGCGCTCACCGCGGCGTGCCCGTGCTCGACGTCCGGCCAGACCTGCAGTGCGTCCCGGACGAAGCGGGTGAGCAGGTCAGGGCGGCCTTCGGGATAGAACGCGGCGCGGCGCCGCCACAGTTCGGTGAGGTGCGCACCGTCGGGCCGCTCGTCCACCGCGTCGATCGCCGGGCGGGACGCGCGGCGTTTCCGCGCCGCTTCGTCGATGTACGGGGTCGACGACAGGACGAGCCTGCGCACCCGCTCCGGGGCCCGCGCGGCGATCTCGGCCGCGACGACCCCGCCGGTGTGATGGCCGGCCAGGTCGAATCCGTCCACGCCGAGCGCGTCGAGAAGGCCGAGGATTCCGGCGGCGTAGGTCTCGATCGAGTGCTCGGGAATCCGCGCGGACGCCCCGAAGCCGGGCGTGTCCGGCGCGATGACGCGCCGGCCGTCGGCGAGCAGCGGGATCGCCTCGCGGAACTCGTCCCACGACCGCGGGGTCTGGTGCAGCAGGACCAGCGGCGGCCCGCTCCCCGCTTCGGCGTAATGCACCTGCCCGAGCGGCGTGTCGGCATAGCCGAGGCGGATCATGACGCGGCCTTCAGGAATTCCAGCGAGAGCGGGTTGTACAGGTCGGCGCGCTCATGCTGCGGCCAGTGACCACACTCGGTAGCCGGTGCGACGGCCCGCCCGAGCCGATGACCGCGACGCGGCGGTCGTCCGGAAAGTCCTGCACGGCCGCGCGCAGCGCCTCGCCAAGAGCGGCGCACCGCGCCGTGGTCGGCTGCGGCGGCCACCACCAGAGCGCGTCGCATCTCAGCCGTCCTCCTTCCGGATCGCGGCGAGCTTCGCCTTGAACTCCTTCTCGGCCAGGCCCCGCCAGGACGTCAGCGAGACGTCGGGCCGGTACAGCTGCTCGGGAGGCGCGTCGGTCACGTCGACCATCCACGCGTCCTGGCCGGAGAACTGGCCGTGGAACAGCCAGCGGATCCAGCCCAGGTACTTGGCGTAGAACTTCAGCGTCGCCGGGCCGCGCAGGAAATTGACCATCACGCCGACGTACAGATGCCGGTCCGCGTCCACCGGGACGTAGAACTCGTAATGGATGAACTTGGGATAGGCGATGCGCAGCACGCCGGGCATCGACACCGAAGCGAAGCCGGGGAAGTTCTGCGCGGCAATGACCGGATCGACCTTGGCCGCCGCCCCGGTGTTGCCGATGTTGGACGGCCTGCTCCCCGCCTTCGCCGCGGGCGGGTCGAGCTTCCACCAGCGCTTGTTCGACCAGCGTCCGAGCCCGGGGAAGTCCGCCTCCCAGAACTGCTCTTCCTGCTTGCGGTAGATCCAGCGGCCTTCCGGAACGATGCGTGTCACGTTCCACGTCGGCATCGCCTTGAACAGCCGCCACAGCGACGTGCGATGCAGGTACTTGGCGTGTCCTTCGTCGTAGCCGTTCTCGCAGGCGAAGCGCCAGTTGCCGGCCCGGTCGTCCATCCGGCCGCCCATGACGAACGGGTTCTCGGCCAGTTCCTCGGGCAACTGCTCGTCGATCGGGTGCGGGTCCTCGCCGGCGATGGGCACATAGACCCACACCATTCCGAGCCGCTCGGCCACCGGGTACGTCGCGACGCGGGCCTTGCCGCAGATCGGCGACTGCGGGCCGTCCGTGATCGCCGCGACGAGCTCGCCGTCCGTCAAGTCGTACGTCCACCCGTGGTACGGGCAGCTCAGCGTCCCGGGGAACTCGCGGCGTCCCAGGGAGAGCGGTACGCCGCGGTGCGGGCATCGGTCATGCAACGCGTATGCGGTCCCCTGGTCCCGGACCAGCGCGATCTTGTCTCCGCACAGCGTGACGCCCGTCGGCTTCCCGGTCACCTGGTTCGACCAGGCGACGGGGTACCAGTAGCCGCGGAATCCCGCCGCCGCCGCGTCGTAGTGCGGCCACGTGGACCAGTCCCGGCGTCCGCGCGCTCCCCGCTGCGTCTGTGAATCGGCTCCTGTCACGCCTCGATGTTGGTGCGGAACACCTGGTGGGCCCAAGGAACAGGGTCCGCCCAACGAACCCGCCACCGCTGGGTGCCAGCCGGCACGCGCGGACACGCGCCCCACCCCCGAAGGAGCATTCATGCGCGCTACGTTCGCGCTCGTCACAGCACTCCTCGCTGGGCTGGCAAGCGATCTGAACGGGTGGGGCCGAGTCGGCCGCGACGTCCCCTGGCCGGGTGGCCGGCCAGGGGACGTGCATCTCAGGCGTCGGTTCCGGCCTGGGCGGTCTCGTCCTCGGCCGGGGCGGGGCCTTGCGGACCGGGGCCGTCCGCGGCGGGGTCGTGGCCGCGCATCGGGATCTGCTTGAGGAGCAGCGCGGCGACGAACGCCAGGACGGCGAGCGGCAGCGCCGACAGGAAGATGACGTGGAAGACGTCGGCGAACGCCGCCGCCAGACCGGTGCGCACCGGTGGAGGCAACTTCTTGACCTGGGACGGGTTCTGCGTGAGGAACCCGACCGGCATCCCGGGTGGCAGTGCGCCGCGCGGGACGTGCGCGGTCACGGCGTCCGGCAGGCGCGCGTTCAGGATCGCGCCGAACACCCCCGAGCCGATCGCGCCGCCGACGATCCGGAACAGGCCCGCGGAGGCGGTGACGCTGCCCAGCTCACGCTGCGGGACGGCGTTCTGCACGACCACCACCATGAGCTGCACCAGGCAGCCGAGCCCGAGACCGACGATCACCATGAACAGCATGGCGGTGACCTCGCTGGTGCCCGGTGTGATCCGGGACAGCAGGCAGACCCCGATCGCGGCGACGGCGGTGCCCGCGATCGGCCAGGGCCGGTACCGCCCGCCGGCCGCCACGATGTGCCCCGACACGATGGAGGTGGCGACGACGCCGAGCTGCAGCGGCAGCACCAAGAAGCCCGAGTCGGTGGCGCTGACGCCGGTGACGATCTGCAGCATCGCCGGCATGTAGAAGGTCAGGCTGAAGATGCTCATCCCGACCAGCAGCATCAGCAGCAGCGCGACCCCGGTCACCCGGTTGCGGAAGAAGCCGAGCGGGACGATCGGCTCGACCGCGCGCCGCTCGGCGAACGCGAACGCGGCCAGCAGGACGGCCGCGGCGGCCAGCAGGCCGATGACCTGCCCCGACGACCAGTGGTACTTGGTCCCGCCCCAGGACAGGGCCAGCAGCAGGCAGCCGATCCCGGCGACCAGGAGCGCCGCGCCGGACCAGTCGATCACCGGGCGGGCGCCGGCCGGCGGCGCCTTCAGCGTCAGCCAGGCGACGAGGAGCGCGATGAGACCGATCGGCACGTTCAGCAGGAAGATCCAGCGCCAGGTGGCGTGATCGGTCAGGTAGCCGCCGAGCCATGGCCCGATGACCTGCGCGACGGCGAGCTCGGCGCCGACATAGCCCTGGTAGGCGGCGCGGGTCCGGGGGCCGACGATCGCGCCGATCACCACGACCACCATCGCGGTGATGCCGCCGGACCCGGCGCCCTGGACGGCGCGGAACGCGATGAGCTGCCCGCTGTTCTGCGCCAGCCCGCAGGCGGCCGAGCCCGCGACGAACACCGCGAGCGCGGCGATGAAAAGGGCGCGCCGTCCGAACAGGTCGCTGAGCTTGCCGAACAGCGGTGCCGCCGCGGCCGCGGCGAGCAGGTTGGCGCTGAAGACCCACGGCAGGTCGCCGAGACCGCCGAGCTTCTGCATCATGGTCGGTGCGGCGACGGCGACCGTGGTCTGGTCCAGCCCGACGATCAGCAGGGCCAGCAGCAGGCCGCCGAAGATGACGAGGGTCTGCCCGCGCGACGGCAGGGCGGCCGGGACGGGTGCGGGCGCGCTCATGGCCCGACCACCAGGGTCCCGGTCATGCCCGCGGCGCGGTGCGCCATCAGCGAGCAGTGGAAGGGGTACGTGCCGGGCTCGTCGGCGCGCAGGCCGCCGAGCGCGGTCTCCCCTGCGTCCGCCTGCACGTAGAAGCCGAGCTCCTCGATCTCCAGGTTGTGCATGACGTCGGTGGCGGTGAGGGCGATGGCCACGTCCTCACCGGCGCGGACGTGGATGCGGGAGGGAAGGAACTCCAGGCCGGCGCAGGACACCTCGATCCGCCGGGCGCCCGGCGCGACCGGGCTGTTGCGCCGGTGGCCCATCAGCTCCATGTCGGCCTTCTTGATGTCGAGCGTGCCCTGGGTCAGCCGCCGGCCGGCGTCGATCTCCACGATCCCCGTCGGCTCGCAGTCGATCGCGAGCTGCGTCCGGCCGGGGAACGAGGTCCACATCTGACCGCCGTACTCCAGCGGTTCGAGGGCGAGGAGGCCGGTGGCGACGCCGTGCTCGATGACGAGGTGGTTGTTCAGGCCCGTCCAGCGCCCGTTGAGGCGCATCTCGTACGCGAGCGGCTCGGCGGGGATCGAGTCCGGCGGCGCGGGCCTGACCCGCACGTTGTCCTCGGTGCCCTTCGGGCCGCGGACGACGAAGAAGCCGAAGTTGTTGTGCGGCTGCGCGCCGGGGTGCTTGTCGGTGGTGTTCTGGTGCGAGCAGAGCGTGCGCCTGCCGTCGGGGGTCGGGACCTCCCGTACCGGCGAGGACGGCGCGGCCTCGTCGACCGTCCCGGTCAGGTAGCAGTGCATCGCCGGCAGCGCCGGGTCCGGCTCGTCCGGCGCCTTGCCGCCGTAGTAGCCGGGGACGGAGACCATGTGGACCAGCGGCATCCCGAGGTACCAGCCGTACAGCACGCGTTGCGCGTCGTCCGGTTCCTCTTCGTCCCGTTCGGGTGCGATGGTGCATCCGACGCCGAGGGCCTCGGGGCCGCGCAGCGCGATCCGGACCGGGCCGGGCCCGTCCTCGGGGACGAGTTCGAGCAGGCCGGCGCGGACGCCATAGGCGATGGCGGCATGCGAGTCGAGAGGGACCATGACGGGTCCCATCCGTATGGCGACGGCGAGGCCGTCCTCGGCCGGCACCGCGTCCGCGGGCGCGCCGGCGGCCGGAGCGACCCGGCGCCACCGCGGCTCGGCGGGCTCGGGCGCCAGGGCGCCGGCGACGAGTCCACCGCCCGTCCGGTAGACGTCCGGGCCCGCGGCGGCGGCTTTCGTCCCGGCCCGCGTCATTTCCGCCGGCAGTCCGAGATAGACCAGCGGCGTTGGGGATTCGGCGGTCATCGGCCGAACTCACCATCCTTCACGTCGAGAAACGGAGCAGGACATCCCCGAATCCGGAGCGCCGTCAGCGATGCGGCACTCCGGCGCCGCAATAGTGCGGCGCTTTTCGACGGGAGGGTGAGCCCGGTGTTCTGGCCAGCGAACCTTGCCGATACCGCTCAGGTGGTGCGCGCTGTCCTTCCTCATAGCCCGAGATGGGTGTGCGATTGAGTCGGCACTACTGCTGGCGCGGGGCCGTATCCGAGCGTCGCCATCATGCCGAGCTCGGAGTGGTACAGGTTGTGGCAGTGCAGCATCCACTCGCCGGGGTTGTCCGCGTCGAGGTCCACGTTGATCGTCTCGTTCGGCCGGACGATCACGGTGTCCTTGCGCGGCCCGGCGCCCGCGCCGCCGACCTGGTAGGTGTGGCCGTGCAGGTGGACCGGATGCCAGATCTGGGTGGCGTTGGTGAACGCGAGCCGCACGCGCTGCCCTTGGGCGACCTGCACGCGCGGCGATCCGGCCGGGGTGCCGCCCGGCGAGGTGCTGATCGACCACGTCATGCCGAGCGGCCCCATGCCGAGGTACATCCGCACGGTCTGGTCGATCGGCCGGGACGGCAGGTGCACCGCCGGATCAGCGTGCAGCTGCGCGAGCGTCAGCAGGTTCCCGTCCAGTTCGGGGACGGTCACCGAGGAGGGCGGCGCGGTCCCGGGCGCCGTCCGGACGAGGGCGAACGCGCGGGCGCCCTTCCCTTCGGCGGACGCGACGAGCGGGAAGACGCCTGAGCCCAGCGTGACGAGCACGTCGTACCGCTCCCCCATGCCCATCAGCAGGGTGTCGACGGTGACGTGCTGGACGGGGAAGCCGTCGGTGTGGGTGACGGTGAGCCGGTGCCCGCCGAGCGCGACCCGGTAGGCGGTGTCGCCGCCCGCGTTGATCAGCCGGATCCGCACGCGCTGCCCCGGCGAGGCGGTGAAGGCGACCGGGCTCGCGGGCGTCCTCCCGTTGATCAGGTGGTAAGGGTAGGACACGTTCCCGGCGAGGCCGCCGAGCGCGTTGCTGTACATCGGCGGGGAGTCGAGGGTTCCGGCGTGCAGCTTGGCCAGTACGGCGTCGGGCGTGGTGCCGGTGCCGTCGATCCAGTCGTCCAGGACGACGACGAACTCCGCGTCGTAGGAGAGCGGCTCGTTCGGGTCGTCGATGATGAGCGGCCCGTAGACGCCGCGGTCGAGCTGCATGCCGTAGTGCGAGTGGTAGAAGTACGTGCCGGGGTCTGGGGCGGTGAAGCGGTAGTCGAAGGAGCCGCCGGACGGCGTCGGCGTCTGGGTGATGGGGGCGCCGTCCATCGCGTTGGCGATCCGGATGCCGTGCCAGTGCACGGTCGTCGGGTCGGGGAGGCCGTTGACCAGCCGCGCCCAGATGGACCCGCCGGCGTTCGCGCGGATCGCCGGGCCGGGGATCGCGTCGGCGAACCGCCATGTCGAGACCGTCCGGCCGCCGATGTCGACGCTCCCGGGCGACGGTTCGAGCGCCTGGAAGGTGTCGGCGGCCAGCGCGGACGGCGCCGTCAGCCCGCGCGCGGCGAGGCCGGCGGCGCCGGTGAGGGCGATCGCGGCGCCGCTCTGCAGCAGGCGGCGGCGGGTGAGGGCGGGGCGGTCTGCCATGGCGACCTCCGGGTGGGCGGGGACCGATGCCCGGAGTGTGCGGGCCGGCCGCCCGCGTGTGGAGCCGGGAGGTTCGGTGGACGGACCCGCCCGCCGGTCACCTGCTCTCCTGGTCCAGTTCGTACTCGATGAAGGCCTCGGAGATGCGCCCGGCCGTCGTGAGAACGGCGGGGACGAGCCTGGCGAGCCGGCTCCGGGACGTCGGCGCGGCCACCGAGATGGCCCCGGCCACCCGTCCGCGCGCCGCGCGGACGGGTGCGGCGACCGACAGGAAGCCGACGCGCGCCTCCTCGCTCTCCACCGCGTACCCGGCGCCGCGGATGCGCTCGAGCTCCGTCCTCAGCAGCCTCGGCGCGGTCACGGTGTGGCCGGTCAGGCGGCGCAGCGGCCGGGCGAGCAGGTCGTCCACGACGCGGGAGGGCGCATGGGCCAGCAGGACCTTGCCGGTGGCCGTGCAGTGCAGCGGCATGCGGCCGCCGGTGCGCGACGGGCGGGTGACGCTTCGGTGCCCGCCGAGCTTCTCGATGTAGAGAACGTCACCGCCGTCGCGGACCGCGCAGTGCACCGTCTCCTGTGTGCTCTGGGCCAGTTCCTCCAGGAAGGGCAGCGCGATGGCGCGCAGGATCCGCTGGCGCGGCGCGAGCAGTCCGAGCTCGAACAGCCGCAGGCCGACCCGGTAGCCGACGCCGGCCCGCTCCAGCGCCCCCCAGGCGACGAGTTCCTGGCTGAGCCGGTACACGGTCGCCTTGCGCAGCCCCGTCCGGCGGACGAGCTCGGCGAGTGACAGCCCCTCGTCGTCGGGCCGGAACGCCTCCAGGATGAGGCGGACCTTCGACAGGACGGTGTCGGTCTCCCCCTGGACGGTGTCGTCATGGACGATGGGGGTGAGCGCGGCGGCGGCGTTGATCATCGTGGCCCTCCCTCGCCTCCGGTGAACCGCTGGAGCCTGGCGCGTGCGACGGGGTCGACGCGGGTGCCGGGGGCGTCGACGCCGCGCACGCCCGGCAGCGCGAGCAGCACGGGCGCGACGAGCCCCTCATGGCAGGCGGGACGGCCGGGGCAGCCGGCGCACATCCCGGTGTAGCGGACGGCGGGCACGTCGCCGTCCGAGACGAGTTCGAGTCCGCCGCCGTGCCCGCGCAGCGTGCGCGACAGGGCCCGGACCGCGTCAGGGACGTTCATCGGGGATTCCCGCACTGGTGCCGGGGACCTCGACGCCGAACAGCCGGGCCGCGTTCAGGCCCAGGATCTTGCGCTTGTCGTCCTTGGTGATCTGCGGGTAGCCGTACCCTTCCCGCAGGTCGTCGGGGATCTCCAGGGCCATGAACGCCTCCAGGTAGGGGCGCGGCGGGCCGGCGAGCGCGGCCTCCGACCCCCACAGCAGGCGGTCGGCGCCGACGGTGGCGAGCAGCTCGCCGACCTGCCGCTGGATCAGCCGGGGCCGGACGGGCGTGAAGTTGACGGTCGCCGACAGGGCGAGGTGGATGTTCGGGAAGCGCGCGGCGATGTTGACGCACTCGTCGAAGTACGGCATCGCCAGGTGGTGGATGACGAAGGTGAGGTCCGGAAAGTCGCGGGCCGCGCGCTGCAGGTCGCCGGGGTGCAGCTGCTCGAGGTTCTCGGTGCCGAACGGGTTGCCCTTGTGGAACTGCAGGACGCGGATGCCGAGGTCGCGGGCGCGTTCGTAGATCGGGTAGGCGAGCTTCTCGTCGTCGCATCGCCAGCTCCGGTCGACGTGCCCGTTGTAGAACTTCAGCGACACCGCGCCCAGCTCCGCGACCTGCCATTCGAGGTGCTCCAGGGCCGCGTCCACGCCGCGGAAGCCCGGGTCGACGCCGCCGCAGAACAGGGCCCGGCCGGGGTAGGCGCGGGCGAACCCCGCTTGGAGGCCGACGGGCGCCCACCAGTCGTCGTACCAGTCGAAGACGGGCACGACCTGCGCCATCGCGACGTCGGTGGGCTCGGTGCCGGGCGGGTCGCCGAAGACCATCCGGCCCATCGTCTCGGCGGAGAGCCGGCGGTCGAACTCCTCGCGGTCGCCGTGCAGCGGCCGCAGCGCCTCGCCCAGCCCGAGCGACATGTCGCGGACGTGCCGCGACCAAGGCGCCCCGTCCAGCAGGTTCGCCTCGCTCATGTCGTGCAGGTGCACGACGAGGTCGAAGACGAAGACGTCATCGATCATCCGCCACCTCCAGGACGACGCGGCCGTCCGCCCGGCCCGCGGCGAGCGCCTCCCAGGCGACGGGTGCCGCGGCGAGGGCGTAGCGATCGGTCCGCAGGGTCGGTTCCCCCGCCGGCAGCCGGCCGAGCAGCCCGTCGGCCGGCGCGAACGCCCGCATCGCGCTCACTCCCCCGCGCCGAGCTGCTCGGCGACGGCCGCGTGGTCGTAGTAGACCGTCTCGTTGATCATCGTGGCGCCGCGGAACCGGAACACGATGACGCCCTCGATGTCCATCACCCGCCCCTTGGACGGGATGCCGGCCCAGTCGGCGTGCTGGGTGCCGCGCGTCCGGCCTTCGATGATGACCGCGTTCGCGGCGTGGTGGACGAGCTTCGGGATCAGCCGCAGATCGGGGAAGGCGGTCAGCAGATCGGTCAGCAGGTCCCGGACCTCGTCGTCGCCCGCGTGGGCGCGCCGCAGTGGCATGATCCGGTAGTGCGCGCCGTCCGGCATCGTCGCCAGGCAGGCGTCCAGGTCGCCGGCCATCTCGGTGGTGAGGTGCTCGATGACGACCGCCTCCCGCCGGGCGCGCAGGTCCGCGTCCGGCAGGGGGTGATCGGCGCCGGGAAGCGCGACCGCCGTCATGCGTGCCGTCCCTTCATGCTGGGACCGCGCTCGAAGAGGGAGAAGTCCGGGGTCGGCTCGCCTCGCTCGACGAACGGCAGGTCGCCGGCGACGCGGGCGAGCCAGTCGAGCTCGGCGGGGTCGTCCAGCAGCGGGAAGAACAGCACCTCGTCGGCGCCCTGCGCGCGGTAGGCGCGGAACGCGGCCTCGACGCCGTCGCGGCCCCGGGCGATGCCGGAGATGACGTGCCCGGGCGGGCCGCCGTTCTTCAGGTAGGAGTCCAGGCGGGCCTCGGCGAGGTCGCCGGGCTTCTCACTGGAGGCGTACCACGTGCTCGCCACCAGGCGCGGCCGGCCGGGCCTGCCCGCCGCCTCCCACGCCTTGACGGCGGCGAACGCCTCGAAGGCGAACACCTCCGGCTTGAGGCCGCCGCTGACCAGGCCGTCGCCGTGCTCGACCAGCCGGCGCAGCGCCGGGTCGGACGCACCGCCGATCAGCAGCTCGATGTCGCCGAGCTCGGGCCCGACGGTGTTGTCCTCGCCCTTGAGGTCGCGGATCTCCGCCAGGGCGCGCAGCTGCTCGTCCATGATCCGGCCGCGCCGCTCCCACTGGACGCCGGCGGCGGCGTAGTCGTTGACGCGGTTGCCGATCGCGACGCCGAGCGAGAGCCGCCCCGGTGCCAGCGCGGCGAGCGTGGCGACCTGCTTGGCGAACAGCGGCGTCGGCCGCAGCGGGCCGAGGAACGCCGCCGACATCAGCCGGACGCGGCCGGTCAGCGCGGCCGCCGCCGCCATCGTCATCATGATCTCGTGGTTGACGTAGACGTAGCGGTCGGCGACGCCGAGCGAGGAGAACGGCCCGTCCTCGATCTCCCGGATCCAGGTGCGCAGGGTGTCCCCGGTGCAGCCCGGCACCCCGTTGGGCAGCAGGACGCCGATCCGGTTGGTCTCCGCTTCGTGCGGCATTGCGTGCTCCTGATCAGTAACCGTGGCGGCGGACGTTGACGAGCGGCTCCCCGGCCGCGTAGCGGCGCAGCTGGTCGCCGGCGAGCCGGTAGGCGCGGTCGCGCCAGTGCGCGGACGACCCCGCGACGTGCGGCGTCACCAGCACGCCCGGTGCGGAGAACAGCGGGTGGCCGGGCGGGAGCGGCTCGGGGTCGGTGGTGTCGAGCGCGGCGCGTACCCTGCCCTCGCGCAGCGCGTCCAGCAGAGCCGGGGTCCGGACGAGGGTGCCGCGCGCGGCGTTGACCAGCAGCGCGCCCGGCCGCATCCGCGCGAGGAACGCCGCGTCCACCATGCCCCGGGTCTCGTCGGTCGCGGGCGCGAGCAGGACGACGACGTCGGCGTCCGGCAGCAGGCCGGGAAGGTCCTCGGGGCCGTGGACACCGTCGCGCGGACGGCGTGCGATCCCGGTGACCCGCGTCCCGAACGGCGCCAGCCGCGACTGCAACGCCTGCCCGATCGAGCCGTGGCCGACGATGAGGACGTGCTGCTCCGACAGGTCCCGCGCACCTTCGGCGCCGGAGAACGCGGTGTTCCCGGAGGTGTCCCATTCTCCGGCGCGCTGCCGCTCGGCATAGCGCGGCAGGTCCTTGTTCATGGCGAGGATCGCCGCGACGATCCATTCGGCGACGGGACCGTCGTGCACGCCGCCGGCGTTGCACAGCGTCACCCCGTCCGGCAGCTTCGGGACGCGGTCGATGCCCGCGCTGAGGGTCTGCACGACCTTCAGCGCGGTCAGCCGGGGCAGGATCTCCGCGAAGCGGTCGCGCGCCGGCGGGTCCAGGACGCAGAACTCGACGCCCTCGGGGACTCCGTCGCCGAACACCGCCAACTCCACGCCGTCCGGCAGCGGCCCCATCGCCTCGACCCGCGCATCGGCCGGAACCAGAGCGATCACGCGCTCACCCCTCCCTCAGCCCGGCCTCGACGAGCCGGGGACGCAGTTCCCGGGCGTACTGATCGATCCCGGCCTGGTAATCCAGCCACGACAGCGCCAGCCCGTCGAGTCCCGCGTCGGCGAGTTCGGTCATCTGCGCGACGACCGAGTCGGGGGTCCCGACCAGCGGCAACGCGAAGAACCCGGCGATCGCGGACGCGGCCATCCCTTCGGCGTCGAAGTCGGCGCTGCCCGAGTTGGGGATGAGCAGCCGGATGGCGTTGGCGGCGGCGTCTTTGTCGCCCACCTCGTCGACCATGCGCTCGTATTCGCGGCGCGCGGCGTCCTCGGTGGCGGCGCACACGACGTGGGCTCCGGCGAACACCATCAGCTTGCGGTCGTGGCGCCGTTGAACGTCCGCTTTCAAGCCGGGGACGATCCGGGCGGCGGCGGCCGCGTCGGGGACCATCGCGAACGTCAGGTCGGCGTGCTTGGCCGCGAAATCCCGGCCCGCCGGGCTGAACCCGGCGTTCATCACCACCGGACGGGCGCGCTGCACGGGCTTCGGCTCCGACAGCACGCCGCGGGCCTTGAAGAAGCGGCCGTCGAAGTCGAACTCGTCCTCCGCCGCCCAGATCCGGCCGAGGAAGCTCATCCACTCGTCCGCGACCGCGTACCGGTCGTCGTGCTCGCGCTGCTCCAGCCCGAACATGCGGAACTCGTCCTCGTTCCACCCGGCGACCACGTTCACCGCGAACCGTCCGCCCGCGATGTGGTCGACGGTGGCGATCTGCTTGGCGGCGCTCACCGGATGCACGACCGGGATGTGGAACGTGGCGAAGACCTGGATCCGCTCGGTGACCGCCGCGATCCCCGCCGCCCAGCTGAACGACTCGAACGAGCGGTGCGCGTCGCGGCGCGCCGGGTCCGCCATGCCGCGCCAGCGCGCGACCGGGATCAGCGCCTCGAAACCGGCGGCCTCCGCGGCCCGCGCGATCCCGACGCTCTCCGGCCAGGTCGCGCGCGGCGCCTCGGGCGCGTAGGTGAGGTTCGCGCCGCCCGCCATGTTCGCCGAGAACACCGCGAGCTTCAGCCGGTTGGGGCTGCCGAGCAGCGGGCCCGCCGACCGGTCGGTGACGGCGCCGGCGCTCACGGCCGCCTCGCGGGCGGGCTGGTGTCGGCGCCGGCGGCGACCTCGGGGATGTGCCCGACCGGCGTCGGCAGGTCGCGGCCGTCGGCGAGCCGGACGACCGGCGGCAGCTTCGGCGCCCCGTGCAGCGCCGCCATCTCCGCGTTGGTCTCCGGCGCCGGACGCGCCGCGCGCAGATGGTCGGGCCTGCCGTCGGGCTCGCGGAAGTGCGGGACGACCTCCTCGGCCATGATCTGGAGGTTCTTCATCACCATCCAGTGCGGCATCGACCCGAGCGGGCCGCCCGCGCTGATCGCCATCCCGAGCCCGTACTCCTCGATCATCTGCTCGTACTTCTCGATGACGGTCTGCGGGGAGCCGACGACGATGTACCCCTGGTCGATCAGCTCGTCGTAGGACATCTCCCAGAAGTCCTTGACGCCGGCGGCCTGCCGTCCCTTGATCGTGCGGAGGATCGAGTCGGCGGTGTTGTAGCCGGGCGGCATGAGGTGGTGCATGGGGATCTTCAGACCGGTGCGGAAGAACCACATCACGTGCGGCATGAACTCGCGGCGCGCCTGCTCGTCGGTCTCGGCTACGTAGGTGGGGATGACGCGTCCGAGCTGCGCCGGGTCGGGCTCGTACCCGTACTTGTCGCGGCAGATCTCCCGGAACAGCGCGAACGACTTCTTGGTCACCCAGTTCGACGTGGTCGTCTGCATGTAGGAGAACCGCCGCTTGGCGACCTCGTCGATGGTGTCGGTGGAGCCGGTCCCGGGCATCCACACCGGCGGGTGCGGGTCCTGCAGCGGGCGCGGCCACGGGTTGACGTGCTCGATGTCGTAGTGCTCGCCCTGCCAGGCGAACGGCCCCGGCTCCGTCCACGCCTTGACGATGAGGTCGTGCGCCTCCCAGAACCGGGCCTTGGACGTCGTCGGGTTCATGCCCGAGGAGTGGTACTCCGCGCCCATCCCGCGCACGTGCCCGGAGATGATCCGGCCGCCGGACACGATGTCGAGCATCGCGATCTCCTCGGCGACCCGCAGCGGGTTCTGGTGCAGCGGCAGCGCGTTGCCGATCACGCCGATCCGGATCCGGCTGGTGCGGGCGGCGAGGTAGGCGGCCCACACGTTCGGGGCGTTGATGGTGCCGAACGCGTTCTGGTGGTGCTCATTGACGATGATGCCGTCGAACCCGAGCCGTTCGCAGGCGATGAGCTGCTCAAGGTTGTCGGTGTAGAGCCGGTGCGCGACCTGCGGCTCGAAGTAGGTGTTCGGCAGCGTCACCCACGTCGACTCCAGGTCCTCGCCCGGCGGGATGAACGGGTAGGGCATCAGGTGGAAGACGTGGAACTGCAGGCGGTTAGCCATGGGAGACCCCCGAGACGAACGTGGTGATGAGCGCGGCCGTCTCGTCCGGCCGCTGGATCGGGAAGGCGTGACCGCCGGGGACGTTCTGCACGCCGGTGCCGAGCAGTTCGCCCCAGCGGGCCGGATGCTCGGCTGGCACGATCCGGTCGTCCTCACCGGCGACGACCAGTGCGGGCAGGCCGAGCCGGGGCAGCCGGTGCTCCAGCTTCAGGTCGTAGCGGAAGTCCCAGATCAGCCGGGCCGCCGCCCCCATGTCGCCGTAGCGGGCCGCGAAGCCCTCGGCGCCGCCCTGCGCCGGCGTCCCCGGCCCGGGCACGGCGCCCTCGACCGGGTCGCCGTTGAAGTACATGTCGTCGTAGTCGGCCGGGTTCATGATGAACACGTCCGCGATCGGACGGCCCGGAACGCGCAACCCGTACGGCGCGAGCAGCGACAGGCTCCGGACCCGGTGCGGGTTGAACACCGCGAAATCGGCCGCGAGCCACCCACCGAGCCCGTATCCGGCGACGTGCACGCTGTCGAGGCCGAGCGCGTCCAGCAGGCCCCGGTACAGCAGGACGACGTCGTCCCGTCCGGTGACCCAGGGCGGGCAGGGCGTGTCACCGAAGCCGGGGGCCTCGGGCGCGATCAGGTCGGCGCGCTCGGCGATCGCGGCGTGCAGCGGGCTCCAGCAGCGGGTCAGCCAGTGGCCGTGGAAGAACAGCACGGGCTCGCCCGAACCGTCCCGGCGGTAGGCGATGTCCGCGCCGTCCACCTCGATGCGGTCGGGCTCGGTGTGCCAGTGCACCCCGGCGTCCAGAACGTCGCTCACAGTGTCTCCTTGTCCAGAAAGGCCAGGACCGCCGTGTTCCAGGCGGTGGCCGCCTCCAGCTGCGGGCAGTGGCCGCAGCCGGGGAAGATCTCCAGCCGCGCGTCCGGGATGGCGCGCGCGACGTCCTCGGCGAACCCGGCCGGCTTGAGCCGGTCGCGGTCCCCCGCCGTCACGAGCGTCGGCACCCGCACCCGCGCGTAGTCGAACGGGTCGCCGAGCGGCGGCGGGACGGCACCGGGCGCGCGCAGGCCCAGCGAGGCGAACGCCTCGTAGGAGCCGGGCGCCAGCGCCGCCTCCATGCGCGCGGCGACCATCTCCTCGTCCCGCGCCCACGCCGGGTCGGCGAAGGCCAGCCGGATCTGGTCGCGCATCGACTCGACCGTCCCGTCGAAGGCCATCAGCGCCTCGCGCGCCGCCCCGCCGACGGGCGGGCCGCCCGCGCTGACGAGCACCATCCGGCGCACGTTCAGCAGCGGGGTCTCGGACGTCTGGTCGCGCAGCAGGTGGGAGCCGCCCATCGACAGTCCCACCACGTCGGCCTCGCCGACGCCGAGGACGTCCAGCAGCCGCGCCAGGTGGGCGAGCATCCGCCCGGCGCGGTCCGCGAAGTCGACGATCTTCGCGGTGCCGCCGAAGCCGAGCCAGTCGGGAGCGATCACCCGGTGCCCGGCCGCCGCCAGTTCGGGGAGGGCCGCCGGCCAGGCGGTCCGGGCGCACTCGCCCCAGGCCCCGCCGTGCAGCAGCACCACCGGCCGCCCCTCGCCCGCCTCCAGCAGGTGGGTGCGCACGCCGTCCACCTCGAGCGTCCGAGACCTGATCCCGCTCACCTAATCCCCTTCGTTCACGTGACGGTCGTAATGAAGATAACCAAACTGTGGGTGACGGGGAAGCCCTGGTCCGGTGAGCGATACCAGGAAATTCACGGAAGCCGCACCATGCGGTTCCATGACGATCGTGACTGAACAACTGGATGCGGCGATGGTCCGCAGGGTGCTCGGCTGCTACCCGACCGGGGTGGTCGTGGTGGCCGCGATGGTGGACGGCGAGCCGGAGGGCCTGGCGGTGAACTCCTTCACCTCGGTCTCCCTCGACCCGCCGCTGATCGCGTTCTGCGCGGCGGCCACGTCCTCGACCTGGCCGCGGCTGCGGCGCGCGGACGGCTTCGCCATCACGCTGCTCGGCGCCGCGCAGCAGGACGCCTGCCGGACCTTCGCCAGCAAGGGCGCCGACCGCTTCTCGGCCGTCCCCTGGTCGATGTCGCCCGGCGGCCATCCGCTGCTGGACGGCGCGCTCGCCTGGCTCGACGTCGTCCCGCACTCGATGCAGCAGGCCGGCGACCACGAACTGGTGCTGGCCCGCGTGACCGGCCTGGACGCGGCATCCGGCGACCACCCGCTCGTCTTCTTCCGCGGCGCCTTCACCAGCTTGGAGAGGGAGAACGGCGGCGAGCGGCCGCCGAGCGCACGCGCCGCCGCACCGCACGGCCTGGACGCTGAATCGCCCTTCTTCGACGTGCTGGCCGCCCGGCTCGACGCCACCGCGCCCTGAGACCGGAGAAGATCTGGAGGTCGCGCCGGGGGGATCGGCGCGACCTCCAGAAGGCGACCGGTCAGCGTGCGCGGTGACCGGCCGCCCGTCCTCAGCGGTCCAGGGCGGGAAGCGCGACCGCGATGCCGAGGTGCAGCATCTCGCGGGTGAAATCGCAGGAGTAGCCGGTCCAGGCGTCCCGGAGGAGTCTCTCCGGACCGGCGCCCGTGGTGACCCCGGTGGCTCCGTGCAGCCGGACCGCCGCCTGCGCGCATTGGATCGCCGCGTCCACGGCGCGGGTCTTCGCCGCCGGGACCAGGACGGCGAGCTCGCTCGGATCGGCCTTCTGGTCCAGCGCCGTCGCGGCCTCATGGACCAGCAGCCGGGCCGTCCGCACCGTCACCACCATTTCCGCCAGGTCGAGCGCCACGGCCTGATGCTCGCGCAGCGGACGGCCCCAGCTGTGGCGAGCGGCGGTATGGGCGCGGGCGAGTTTCTCGGCGGCGCGGGCGACGCCGACGAAGGTCGCGGCGAGACCGACCGCCATGCCCGGCGTCGCGCTCATCAGCAGTCGCAACGCCTCGCCCTCCGGCCCGATCCGGAAAGAGGCGGGCACCCGGACCTCGTCGAGGAACACCTCGGCGTGGAAGCCGGTGCGCAGTCCGAGCAGCCGCGAACGAGGCCCGCAGGACAGGCCCGCGGTGCCGGCGGGGATCCAGAAGGCGCTGGTCGATTCGACGCCGGGGCGGTCCGTGGCCGTTCTGGCGAAGACGATGTAGGCGTCGGCGATGCCCGCGTTGGTGACCCACTGCGCCTTGGCGCCGCTGATGACGTAGTCGTCGCCGTCCCGGACCGCGCGGGTGCGGTAGCCGGACTCCGGGCCGGGCCGAGGGTCGAACAGTTCGGAACCGGCGACCGACGGCTCGTTCATCGCCCCTGCGAGAACGGTCTCACCAGCCACTATGCACGGCAGCCACCTTTCCTTCTGCTCCGGCGTGCCCGCCGCGAGGATCAGACCGGGGACGGTCATGGTGAGGTTCAGGCCGGCGGCGAATCCCGCGTCCACCGCGCCGAGCTCCTCGGCGGCGATCGCGTTGTCGAGCTGCGTCCCGCCTCCCCCTCCGTGCTCCTCGGGGATGAGCAGGCCGGGAAGTCCCAGTTCCACCGCGCCTTTCAGCAGGTCACGGTTGGCCTCGGCGGACAGCTCACCGTCATCGGGAGGAAGCGCGGGGGCGAGGCGGTCGCGGGCGAAGGCGGCGACCGCGTCGCGGAGCGCCTGCCGTTCGGGCGCCAGGCGGGTCACGGCATCGCCTTTCCGCTGCGCAGGCGGTCGATGCCGATCGCCACCACGAGGACGACGCCGCTCACGACGTTGCTCCAGAACGGGCTGACGCCGGCGAGGGTCACGCCGTTCTGCAGGACGCCGAGGAACAGCACGCCGAGCAGCGTGCCGAGCAGGGAGCCCCGGCCGCCCATGAAGGACGTTCCGCCGAGCAGGACGGCGGCGCCGGCCGTCAGTTCCATCCCGATGCCCGCGTCCGGGGAGGTGGAGGTGAGGCGCGCCGCGCCGACAACGCCCGCGAGGCCCGCGAGCGCCGCGCACAGCGTGTAAACGGCGACGCGGACGCCGGCGACGCTGATCCCCGCCAGCCGCGCGGCCTCGGGGTTGCCGCCCACCGCGTACACCATGCGGCCGAACCCGGTGTAGCGCAGCACGAGGACGGCCAGCGCGAACACCGCGGCAGCGATCACCACCGTGATCGGGACACCGGCGACGCGCTGCGAGCCGAGCTTCACCAGGAACGCGTGCTTGAAGATCGTCTGCGACTGCCCGCCGGACCAGATCTGCGCGAGCCCGTGCAGCAGCGTCCCGGTCCCGATCGTGACGACCAGGAACGACAGTCCCGCCCTGCCGATGAGCAGGCCGTTGGTCAGCAGCCCGGCGACCAGCGCGGCGGCGACCGAGGCGAGCAGCGCGGCGGGGGCGGGAAGGACGTCCAGCAGCTTCCAGCAGACGATCGCCGAGAAGCCCATCATGCCGCCGACCGACAGGTCGATGCCCCCGGTCAGCAGCACGAACGTCATCCCGGTGGCGACCAGCAGCAGCACCACGTTCGTCTCGGCGATGTTCATGAAGTTGTCGACCGTGAGGAACTGCGGCTGCGTCACCGACAGCCCCACGATCAGCAGCACCAGGACGGCGAGCACCCCGAGGTACTGCGAGGTCGCCTGCACGGCGTCCCGGGCCCGGCCGGCGGCCGGGCCGCGCGGCGCCGCCGCGGTCAGGGTCTTGTCAGGCAGCGTCATCTCGGTCCCCTCCCCCTAGCGCCAGCAGCGCGATGGCCTCTTCGCTCGCCTCGTCCCGGCCGAGGGCGCCGGCCGGGCGGCCCTCGGCGAGCACGATGATCCGGTCGGCGAGCCCGAGCAGTTCCAGCAGGTCGGACGAGGCGAGCACGACGGCGGCCCCGGCCTCCGCCAGCCCGCCGACCAGTTCGTAGATGTCGGCGCGGGCACCGATGTCCACGCCGCGGGTCGGCTCGTCCAGCAGCAGCACCTTCGGGGCGTGGCCGAGGGCGCGGGCGAGCACCAGCTTCTGCGCGTTTCCGCCCGACAGCGTCCCGACCGGGACGTCCACTCCCGGGCAGCGGACCCGGTACTCGGCGACCGCGCGGTTCGCGCGTTCCCGGTCGCGGGCGCGGTCCGTCCTGCGCAGGGCGCGCAGCCACGGGACGGCGAGGTTGTCGCGGATCGTGTGGTCGGCCGCCAGCGCCTGCTCGAACCGGTCCTCGGGGACCAGCGCGACTCCGGCCCGGCGGGCGGTGCGCGGGGTGGCGCGTTCCACCGGGCTCCCGTCGACCACGACGGTGCCGCCACGCGGCCTGCGGGCCCCGGCGATCGTCTCCAGCAGCTCGCTGCGCCCGGCACCGACCAGTCCTGCGACACCGATGATCTCCCCGGCCCGCACGTCGAAAGAGATGGGGTGCGGGGACCGGTCCGTCACCAGGCCCTCGACGCTCAGCCGCACCGCACCGGGCGTCACCGGACGCTTGTGGAAGTATTCGCCGAGGTCGCGGCCGACCATCGCCGATGACAGCCGCTCGTCGGTGAGCTCGTCGCGGCCCAGCCCGGCGACGGTGCTCCCGTCGCGCAGCACCGTCGCCCGGTCGCAGGCGCGCCGGATCTCCCGCAGCCGGTGGGTGATCATGATGACGCCGCAGCCCTCGGCCGCGAGCCCGTCCACCACGGCGAACAGCCGTTCCGGATCGGGCAGCCGGGTCGTCACCTCGTCCAGGATCAGCAGCCGCGGTTCGGCGGCCAGGGCCTTGGCGACCTCGACCAGCTCCCGCTCCCCCGGCGGCAGCGTCCCCGCCGGGCGCAGCGGGTCGACGTCCAGCCCGGCACGCTCCAGATACGGCGCGGCCCGCGCGGCCAGGGCCGTGCGCCGGACGGTCCTGGCCGCCCGGTTCAGCCGGGGCAGCAGCACGTTCTCGGCGACCGAAAGGCCCGGGACCAGCGTCGGCTCCTGCGAGACGAGGCACAGCCCCGCGTCGAGCGCGTCCTTCGGGCCGCCGAACGTCACCTGACGCCCGTCCAGCTCGACGACGCCTTCGTCCGGCGCCATCGCGCCGGCCACGATCCGCGCCAGCGTGGACTTCCCCGAGCCGTTCTCGCCCGCCAGGCAGACCACCTCGCCGCGGTTCACCACCAGGTCGGCCCGCCGCAGCGCGGCGACGGACCCGAACCGCTTGCCGACCCCGGACACCTTCAGCAGCGGCACCGTGTTCAGCGGCGACGCGGTGTTCAGCGGCGGCGCCGTGTTCGCGTCCGCCACGTCAGCTCGTCTTGACGTAGGTCTTGCCGTCGCGCTGCTCGAAGGCGAGGGAGAACGGGTTGTCCACCCGCTGCGCGATCGGCTGCCAGTCGTCGATGTTCTTCTTGTCGAGCTTCACCGTCGGGATCCAGATCTCCTTCGGCACGCTGCCGCCGCACACCGCGCGCAGCGCCGCGTACGCCAGCGCCTGGCCGGTCTTGTCGTACGGGACGCCGTAGGTCGCGGTGATCCTGCCGGCCTCGACCAGCGGCACCGCGTCCGGCTGCCCGTTGATGGACACGATCGCCGGGGCGAAGCCGCCGCCCAGCGCGGACGCGGCGCCGATCGCCGAGACGTCGTTGAACGTCCAGATGCCCTTGAGGTCCCTGCCGTACTTCTGCCGCCACGACTCGGCGATCGCCTTGGCGTCCTCGGGCGTGATCTTCTGGTTGACCTGGCGGTCCACCACGGTCAGCCCCGCCTGCTTCGCACCGGCCTCGAACCCGGCCTTCTCCCAGTTCAGCAGCTCGGCGTAGGCCGGGCCGAACATCGCGGCGACCTTGCCACCGCCGACGAGCGACTTCAGCGTCTTCGCACCGTCCGCGCCGGCGAAGTCCACGTCGTCGTGGACGGAGGTGAAGTAGGGCCCGCCGACCTTGGTGTCCAGCACGATGATCGGGATCTTCTTCGCCCGCGCCTGCGCGAACACCCCCTGCGTCGCGTTCGGGTCGACGGGGTTGGCGATCAGCGCGTCGACCTGCTGCTGCATCAGCGTGTTGAGGTCGGAGATCTGCTTGCCCGGGTTCAGGTTCGCGTTGACGGCCTTGAGCTTGGCTCCGTACTTGGCGAGGGCCTTGGACAGGATCTCCTCGATGGCCTTGAAGTTCGGGTCGGGCAGCGGCTCGCTGAACCCGATGGTCTTGCCCTTGGCCGCGTTGCAGCCCGTCCCGTCGTCGCCTCCCGACGCGGCGGCCCCGCTCTTGCCACCGCCGCCGCAGGCGGCCGAGCCGAGCAGGAGTCCGGCCGCCACCAAACCGGCCGCGGTGCGGCGCGCACGCACGGTCATATGCCACCTCCGGCAGTCTTACCGCATGACGGTCGTCACATAGGTGACGACTGGAATCACGGTTGTACGCCCTCGCGGCCCGGACCTCCGAGACAAAGGGTTCGCTGGACGGACCCGCACGCGCGACCGCCCGGACCGTGCACACTGGGGGCATGCGAGGACCCGAGAGCGACCTCATCGACGGAGACTGGGCGGGCGCGACGCCGTCCATGGCCCGCAGCCCGCGCAGCGGCGCCGCCGGCGAACCCGGAACCGGCCGCCCCAAGATGCTGATCATGGACGTCTGCGGCGCCTACATGCGGCCGCTCGGCGGATGGTTCGCCATCGCGAAGATCGTCCAGCTGATGAACGAGCTCGGGGTGGACGAGACCGCGACCAGGTCGGCGCTGCTGCGGATGCGCCGCAAGGGCCTGCTCGAATCGGAGAACCGGGCGGGCGCGCGCGGGCTCCGGCTGACCGAGCAGGCGCTCGCCGCGCTGGAGGAGACCGACCGGCGGATCTTCGGCCCCCGCCACCCGGCCTACCTCGGCGACGGCTGGGTCCTGGTGTCGCTGTCGGTCCCCGAGGACGAACGCTCCAAGCGGCACGTCCTGCGCTCGCAGCTGTCCTGGCTCGGCTTCGGCAACCTCGGCAACGGCCTGTGGATGGCGCCCCGCCGCATGCGGGACGAGCTGGAGAAGACCGTCGAGCAGCTCGGGTTCGAACGGTTCGTGCTGATGTTCGACGCACAGTACGCCGGGTTCGCCGAACTGTCGGCACTGGTGGAGAAGGCCTGGGACATGGCCGAGCTGACCGCGCTGTACGCCGAGTTCGCCGAATGGTGCGAGCCGGTCGCCCGCCGCTGGCAGGACGTCCGGCTCCCGTCCGGCTCCCAGGCGTTCGCCGACTACACGCTGGCCCTCTACCACTGGCGGAAATTCCCCTACCTCGACCCGGGCCTGCCCAAGGACCTGCTCCCCGCCGACTGGGCCGGGCACCGCGCCGCCGAGCTGTTCTTCGACCTGCGCAACCGGCTGGAACCCGGCGCGATCGAGTACGTCCGCAAGGTCTGCGCGGCCGGCTGAGTTCGTCCAGCGGACCGTCCGGCTCCCGGCCCGCGCGCCCGCCGACCTACCGTGCCCGCGTGATCAAGGGATTCAAGGGCCGGCTCCTCACCCCCGGCGACGCGGACTACGACGACCACCGGCGCATCTGGAACGAGGCCGTCCAGACCCGTCCCGCCCTGCTCGCCCGCTGCGCCGGCACCGATGACGTCGCCCTCGCCATCGGTCACGCGCACGACAACGGCCTCCCGCTGACCGTCCGCGCGGGCGGGCACAACTTCGCCGGCCGCTCGCTCGCCGACGGCGGCGTCGTGATCGACGTCCGCGACCTGACCGGCATCGCCGTCGACCCCGGACGCCGCGTCGCCCGCCTCGGCGCCGGTCTCCGCTGGGGCCGGGTCGACCCCGTCCTGCAGCGGCACGGCCTGGCCACCACCGGCGGATCGGTGTCCAAGGTCGGCGTGGCCGGCTTCTCCCTCGGCACCGGCCTCGGCTGGCTCGGCCGCCTCCACGGGCTCGCCGGCGACAACCTCACCGGCGCCACCATCGTCACCGCCGACGGCGCCGTCCGCGACGTCGGCCCCCACGCCGACCCCGACCTCTACTGGGCGCTGCGCGGCGCCGGAACCGGGCTCGGCGTCGTCACCGAATTCCGCATGCGGCTGTTCCCCGTCGTCCGCCCGGCCACCGGCATGCTCGTCCACCGCCTCGAAGACGCCCACAATGTCCTCTGGCAGGCCGTCGAAGCCACCGCGGACGCTCCCTCGCATCTCAACTGGGCGGCCGTCCTCACCTGCGCACCCCCCATCCCCGCCCTTCCCGACGACGTGCAGGGCCGCCCGGTCTTCCTCGTCCCCGTCTTCTCCACCGGCCCCGACGGCGCCGACGACCCCCACGTCCAGGCTCTCCGCCGCATCGGCCGCCCCCTCCTGGACACCATCGCGCCGACCGACTTCTGCGCCTTCCAGACCTCCACCGACGACGCCGCCCCGGACGGAACGCACTGGGACGTCCGCTCCGAATGGCTCACCCGCCTGGACGGCCCGGCCATCGACCATGCCGCCGCGATGATCGAGGAGGCGTCCTCACCGCTCAGCGAATTCCTCTTCCGTCCCCTCGGCGGCGCCATCTCCGCACCCGACGCCCCCGACACGCCCTTCTCCTACCGCCACGCCGCCTTCATGACCGAGGTCATCGCCAACTGGCCGGACGGCGACGGCGCCGCAGAACGCGCCTGGGCGGAAAAGGGACTCGCCGGCGTGCTCCACCTGTCCGCCGGCGGCCCCGACATCAACCACCTCGGCCTCGACGAGGACCCCGCCCGCGCCCGCGCCGCCTACTCCCCCGCGACACGCGCCCGCCTCGCCGGCATCAAGAAGACCTACGACCCCGGCAACGCGTTCACCTCACCGCCATGGCTTGCCCCGCTTTAAGAACTCAAAGCCGAATCTGCCCTCGGTGTCAGACGACCTCGTCGGCTGCCTCAAGACCGAGGCGGGGACGGGAGCGGCCGGGACCACGCGTGCGGTCCCGGCCGCCGGACGCCTCGGATCACTTGGGAGGCATCAGGACGCTGTCGATGATGTAGACGGTGGCGTTGGCGGTGTGGACGTCGCCGCACACCACCTTGGCGTTGTCGCCGATGGTGAACGACTCGCCGGAGCCGCTGGTCTTGAGCATGGCGCCGTTGAGGGTCTTGAAGTCGCCCGACGACAGCCCGCTCGGGGTGATCGGCTGCCCGACCACGTGGTAGGTGAGGATCCCGGTGAGGGTCTTCTTGTCCGACAGGACCTTGTCGAGGGTCGCCTTCGGGATCTTGTTGAAGGCGTCGTTGGTGGGCGCGAACACGGTGATGTTCTTGGCGGAGTTGAGCGTGTCGACCAGGCCGGCCTTCTTCACTGCCGTGACCAGCGTGGACAGCACGGGGTTGTTGGACGCGGCGGTCGCGACCGGGTCGGTGGACATGCCGCTGAAGCTGCCCTTGCCGGAGGCGGGCACCGCCGAGCAGCCGGGACCGAACGGCTGCCCGCCGGACGGCGCGCCGCCCGCGGTGGTCGCCGGGGCGGCCGAGCTCGCCGGAGCGGCCGCGGTGCCGCCGTCCTTGCCGTCGTCGTTACTGGAGCAAGCCGCGGCCCCGGTGGCGACTGCGGCGGCCAGGACTCCGGCGGCGATACGGGTGCGGTACATGATGATCTCCTTGTGTCGGATACCGATGGGTCGTTGCTCGTGCGGTCGGGCGTTCGCGGTGCCGGTCAGGTGACGGTGACCACCACCGAATGCCAGCCGGTCGCGCCGTCCGGGAAGGGCGGCGTGCGGTGTTCGGGCTGGGTGCGGCCGGTCCCGTCGGTGGCGCGGCAGCGCAGGGTGTGGGAGCCGGGCGCGGCGTCCCATTCGGCGATCCACTGCCGCCAGGTGTCCAGGCCGGGAACGGGCGCGAGCCGTGCCGGGCGCCACGGTCCGTCGTCGACCTGCCATTCGACGGCGTCGATGCCGCGGTGCTGCGCCCATGCGGTGCCGGCGACGGCGACCCGTCCCGCTTTCAGGGCGGCGAGCGGCTTGGGGACGTCGACGCGGGAGAACGTCTTGATGGGGGCGTGGTCGGCGTAGCCGCGTCTCGTCCAGTACGCCCGGTCGGTCGCGAACCGGGTGACCTTGAGGTCGACGACCCATTTGGTGGCCGAGACGTAGCCGTACAGGCCGGGGACGACGAGACGTGCGGGGAAGCCGTGGACGATCGGGAGCGGCGCGCCGTTCATCCCGACGGCGATCATCGCGTCCCGGCCGTCGAGGATCGCCTCGAGCGGGGTGGACAGCGTCATGCCGTCGGACGAGCGCGACAGGATCTGGTCGGCGCCGCTCCGGATCCCGGCGCGGCGCAGCAGCGGCGCGAGCGGCGCGCCGAGCCAGCGGGCGTTCCCGGCGAGGTCGCCGCCGACCTGGTTCGACACGCAGGACAGGGTGATGTCGCGTTCGATCAGCGCCTCGCGGAGCAGGGCGTCGAACGTCAGCTCGACGGGGCGGGCGGCCATGCCGTGGATCCGCAGCGTCCAGTCGCGCGGGTCGACCTGCGGCAGGGTGAGCGCGGTGTCGACCCGGTAGAAGTCCTTGTCGGGCGTGCGGAACGGCGTCATCTGCGGCACCGGCACCTGCGCGCCCGACGGGACCGGACGTGCCGGGCTCGCCGGCCGCGGCAGCCTCAGGTCCGCGCGAACGGAGGACACGTCGCCGCGGTGCAGCAGCAACCGCCCGGCCACGCCGCTCGCCGCGGCGACCCCGACCGCACCGGCGCTGGTCAGCAGGGCCCGGCGGCGGTCGATTCCGGCACCGGCGTCCTCGGAACGGCGTAGCGCGCCGTTTACCGGCTCCGAGGCCTCGGTTGCGCCGCCGTCCGAGGTAGCGGTGCTTTGGGCGGTTCGGACGGCGGCCGGGGACGGGCGAGGTGCGACCGCGGACGGACGGGCACCGCGCACCAGCAGGGCCAGGGCCGCCATGCCGGCGAGCGCGCCGACCGCCGACGGCACCGCGTCCACCGGTTCGGCGACCGGCCTGGTCAGCGCCGCGAGGACTCCGACCGCCCCGAATGCGGCCGGCCCCGCAAGGCCCATCACCAGGTGCCGGCGGCTGACCAGCCCGATGACCAGCGCCGCGACGGCGACCCCGGCCCCGAGCCCGAACAGCAGGACGGTCTTGTCGTTGCTCCCGAAGTGCCGGATCGCAAAGTCCTTGAGCCACACGGGCGTGAGGTCGATGAAGCCCGCACCGACCGCGAGCAGCGGCGAGGACGACACCCGTCCGAGCGCCCCGGCGGCCAACTCCGCGACCCCCAGTGCGACCGCGGCGGCCACCAGCCCGCGTAGGGCGGCGGTCACCCACCGCGATGGTCCGGTCGCTCTCTTCGCTGTCACATCGGGTGTTCGGAGCCGCAGGGCGGGTGGATGGGCCGGATCTCGATCGCGCTTTCGACCCATCCGGTGGACCGTCCGCACCGAACCACCGGTGTGATGATGAACGAACCGGCCCCGGGGCCCGGAGCGGCCGGTGCCGGACCGCCGGACCTCGCCGTGCTGCTCGGCCGCGTCGCGCGCGGCGACCAGGACGCGTTCGCGCAGGTGTACGAGCAGCTGTCCGGGCCGGTCTACGGGCTGGCGCTGCGGATCGTCCGCGACCCGGCGCAGGCGGAGGAGATCGCGCAGGACGTGCTGGTCGAGCTGTGGCGCAAGGCGTCGCACTACCGTCCGGACCGCGGCAGCGCGACGTCGTGGGCGCTGACCGTTGCGCACCGCCGCGCCGTCGACCGCATCCGGTCCAGCCAGGCCGACCGGGACCGCCAGGAGCGCACCGCGACGCCCGGGCCCGAGTACGACGAGGTCGCCGAGGAGGTCGGCATCCGGCTGGAGCACCAGCAGGTGCGGCGCTGCATGGGCGGCCTCACCGAGACCCAGCGCGAGTCGATCACGCTCGCCTACTACGGCGGCTACACCTACCGCGAGGTCGCCGAGCTGCTCGGCGTCGGCCTCGCCGCCGTCAAGACCCGGATGCGCGACGGACTCATCCGGTTGCGCGACTGCCTGGGAGTGCAGCCATGACCCACGACCCGCACGACCTCGCCGGCCCCTACGCGCTCGACGCGCTCACCGCCCCCGAGCGGCGCCGTTTCGAGCGGCATCTGCGGGCCTGCGCGTCCTGCGCCGGGGAGACCGCCGGGCTCCGCGAGACCACCGCCCGGCTGGCGCTCGCCGTGTCCCGCCGCCCGCCGGACCCGCTGCGCGCACGCGTCATGCGGAAGGTCGCCCGGACCCGGCAGGCGCCGCCACCGCTCGCGCGCCGCCTCCCGTCCCCCCGGACCGCGGGCCTGGCATGGCTCGCCGCTGCGGCCTGCCTCGTCCTCGCCCTCGCCGCCGACGGCGAGGCCTGGCGGTCCCACCGCTCCGCCGAGCACGCCCAAGCGCTGAACCACCAGGTCAGCACGGTGATGGCCGCGCCGGACGCGCACACCTCCACCGTCCGGGCGCAAGGGAGCGCCAGCGTCACCGTCGTGGCGTCGCGGTCGCTCGGCAAGGCCGTCGTCACCACGTCCGGGCTGCTTCGCCTGCCGTCGGCGAAGACGTACCAGATGTGGTGGCTCGGCCCGGCCGCTCCGCGCTCCGCCGGGACGCCCGACCTGACGGGGAAGGCGCGTCCCGTCGTCACGACAGGCCTCGGCGACGCGCAGCGTCTCGGCGTCACCATCGAACCCGCCGGCGGCTCCCCCCAGCCGACCAGCGCGCCGATTCTGACCGTCGCACTGGGCTAAGGCCGGATGGAGAAACCGAGAACCGATAAACCCCGGCCACTCGGCATCGTAAAGAAAATGATTCGGCAATCAGAAACCGTGAAACCAGCGACAGCCGTCCTTGGAGCACCATCGCCCACCGGGTGCGGAAACGTAGAAGTACTGGTGATGGTCAGGGCGATGAGGGGCGGCCGGTGCCCCAGCCGAGCCATCGGTGAAGTGGGGCCAGAGACGGGCGAGTCGGCGTCTTGGCGCGGTGACGGGCGCGCCCGGCGCGGGTGGGAGCGTGGGCGGGCGATCCCTGAGCGGCGTCAGCCGGCTCGTTCGCCGCCGCGCTCGCCGAACGGGAACGGGCGATGATCTCAAGCGCATCGGCCACACGTGCGGCATCAGAGGGCCGGACGTCGGGCTCCTTGGCCAGCAGGCGCAGTATCGCCTGCTCCAACTCGGCCGATATCTGGGGTTGCAGCCGGCTGGGTGGCATTGGGAGTTCGTGCAGGTGCCGTTGGAACAGCGCGGTGGCGGTGCGGCCTCGAATGGCCGCTGTCCGGTGGACAGTTCGTACAGCACGCAGCCCAGTGCGTAAAGGTCGCTGGCTCGACTTGGCGGGTGTCCTAGAGCGAGTTCAGGGGCCAGGTAGCCGGCGGTGCCCAGCACTGCCCGCGCAGGGTGGCCGGAGGCGACGGGGCCGAGACGACGGGCGATGCCGAAGTCGGTGAGCTTCAGAACGCCGTCATCCGTCAGCAGCAGGTTCGCCGGCTTGACGTCCCCGTGCACGACACCGGCGGCGTGTGCGGCGGCCAGCGCTCGAGCGGCCTGCGCCCCCAGGTCCGCGACCTGCGAGGGCGCCGGCGGACCTTGCTCGTGCAGGACGGCGGACAAGTTCCGGCCGGGAACCAGCTCCATGATCAGGAAGATGCGGTCGCCGTCGGCGGCCACGTCATAGATCTGCACCACGTTGGGATGCACCAGCCGGGCGGCGTACCGGGCCTCCTGCCAGATCCGTTCACCGGTCGTGCCCGCCGCGTCGTCGCGGGGCGTGCTCTGCTGCGGGTCGGCGAAGGGAACGCGGTCCAGCAACTTGACCGCGACCAGGCGTCCCAGCGACACGTCCTGGGCGCACCACACCTCGGCCATGCCGCCCCGGCCGACCGGCTCGATCAACTGATACCGGCCTGCCAGCAGTACCGAGCCCTCGGCCGCGCGTCCGTGTCGTCCCATCACTCCTGACCTCGGCGCCCCACCCGCCGCCCCTGCCCGAGCGGGCCGACGACGGGCTCCCGTCTGCGCACCTCCACTTGGTAGAGCGTCCGGAACGACCCCTCTGTCACCCTGAGACCGTTTCGCCCCGCCCGCCGTCCCTCTGGCCCGCGCAGGTACGGAGCCACCCGAGGCGACTGGAGGCATCGAAACCGTGAGGCCCCACCCCCGACCGGGGGCGACGGGGGTGGGGCGGTGCCACAGGCCGCCGCAGTCCGCTGGGCCGCCCGTAGCGAGGCCACGACGGGGGTGCATGGCCTTTCACCTACTCCAGCGCCGCAGCCTCCACGAATGTCACCCAGCACTCGAGACGGCCCCACCAAGGGTTGCGACGCCGCCCGTTCGCGTTGCCCGCCGCGGTGTCGACGGGTGGCCAGGGAAGGCGAGTCGATGATGGCCAAGAACCCCATTCTCGGAGAGGTCGCGGTGCGGGTGGAGAAGGTCGAGCCGCCGACGTACGTGGCGTACCGGTGGGCCAGCGCGTTCCCCGGTGAGGAACTGCGCGAGGGCAACAGCACGCTGGTGAAGTTCACGCTAAGCGCCGAAGGCGGCAAGACGCGGCTGCGCGTCGTCGAGAGCGGCTTCGCGGCGCTGGCCGGATCCGACGAGCTGCGCGGGGACGCGTTCCGGTCCTGAACGTCGCGCTGCCGGAGGTGGGGCGACGGCGTCGGGCTCGGCCTGACGGCGCTGCCCTGGATCGCGTCCGCCTACGCCCTGCCCGCGGCCGGGTTCACCCTCCCGTGCGGACGGCTGGGCGACCTGCTCGGCCGCCGCCGGCTGTTCCTCGCGGGCATCGTCCTGCTCACCGCCGCCTCGCTGCTCGGCGGCCTCGCGACCGGCCCCCGCGATGCCGCTGACCGCCCGCACGCTGCAGGGCCTGTCCACCGCCCTGACAATCCCGGCGTCGATGTCGCTGCTCACCACCACCTTCGAGGAGGGCGCGACGCGCGACCGCGTCCTGGGCCTCAACGGCGCGCTGCTATCGAGCGGCATCACCATCGGCGCGCTCGTCGGCGGCACCCTGGTCAGCGCGCTGAGCCGGCGGTCGGCGTTCTTCATCAACGTGCCCGTGGCCGTCGCCGTCCTCGTCCTCGCCCCGCTGCTGATCGGCGAGAGCCGGGTGCCGGACCGGGCCGGGCTGGACGTGCCCGGCGCGGTCACCGTGACGGGCGGCCTGTTGGCCGCCGTCTACGCGATCGTCGAGAGGAGCGTCCCGGCCGGTGCTCTTCATGATGACGCTCTACCTGCAGAACGTCCTGGCGTTCGACCCGCTCGTCACCGGCCTGATCTTCGGGGTGCCCAGCCTGGCGGCGGTGCTCGCGGGCCCGGTCGCCGGCCGCCTCATCGGCCGCCGCGGGTACCGGACGGTGCTGCCCGCGGGGCTGGCCGCGCAGACCCTCGCCACGGTTCCGCTGATCTTCCTCGGCGCCGACCGCGCCGGGCTGGTGCCTGCCGCCGGCGTTCAGCTATGTCGGTTCCGCCGAGGCCTTCCGGGGCTCAGGCGGCGCGGTGATAGTCGGGCAGGGGGCGGGCGGTGTGGGTCTGGATGTGGCGCTCGACCGCTCCGGCGACCTTCATCACCGACAGCCGGACGAGGGCGTCGCGGACGCACCGGCCGCCGCCGGTCTTCGGCACCATGAGGCCCACGTTGGGGCCGATCTGCTGCTTCTTGTCGACCAGTGGCCGCTGGACGGCGTCGTAGCGGGCGAAGGCGACCTGGTGGTCGCCGTTGGCGGCGGCCAGTTCGCCGGCCAGCCGGTAGGCGCCGACGATGGCCAGTTCCGCGCCGGCGCCCGAGGCGGGGGACGCGCACCACGCGGCGTCGCCGACAAGGGCGACGCGGCCGTTGGACCAGGAGTCCATGTGGACCTGGCCGAGGGCGTCGAAGTAGAGGTCGGGGTCGGCGAGCGCGGAGTCGAGCAGGGCCTGGGTGGGGGCCCAGGTCTGGTCGGCGAACGCCTCGCCGAGCAGGCGGCGGTGCTCGGCGGTGTCGCGGTGGTCGTGGTCCAGCGGTCCGGAGCGGAAGATGAAGTAGGCCTTGGCCTGGTCGTGGTTGCCGGACCGGTAGATCCCGGTCATCTTGCCGGGGGTGTTGAACATCGTCACCCAGCGGTCCTCGCCGAGGGCGGCGTCGGCATTGCCGAAGGCGAAGTAGTGGTCCTTGTGCCGGATGAACCGCTCCTCCGGGCCGAACGCGAGCCGCCGCAGGTTGGAGTGCATCCCGTCGGCGCCGATGACCAGGTCGAAGCGGCGGGCGGGCGCGTGCTCGAAGGCGACGGTCACGCCGTCGTCGTCCTGCTCGATGGCGCTGATGGAGTCGCCGAAGATGATCTCGGCGTCGGTGGCCTCGTGCAGCAGCGCGACCAGGTCGCCGCGCATGATCTCCACCGAGCCGGCGCCGCGGGTGTCGATCCGGGCGACGGCACGGCCGGCGGCGTCGACGAACTTCATGCCGTGCACGTCGGCGGCCAGCTCCCGCACCCGGGGCGTCAGGCCCATCCGCTCGATGACCGTGGCCGAGTCGTCGCGGATGTCCACGCCGTTGCCGCCGGTGCGCAGCCGGGGGGCGCGCTCGACGATGGTGGGCCGGAAGCCGTGCCGGGCCAGCCAGTGGGCCAGGGTGAGGCCGGCGATGCTGGCTCCGGAGATCAGGATCCGCTCGTTCATGGGAGGCTCCTCTACACTGGGCTGAATCTGGAACGCAGGTTCCAGATGATTATGTGGAAGGAGCATTCCAGTTGTCAACACCCGCACGCCGGGCCGACGCCGTCCGCAACCGGGACCTCGCCCTCGACGCCGCCATGGCCCTGCTCGCCGAACCGGGGACGTCCCTGACCGTGGGGGCCATCGCCGAGCGCGCCGGCCTGGGCGCAGGCACCGTCGTACGCGCCTTCGGCGGCAAGGACGCCCTGCTGGACGCCGCCGTCGCCCGCCTGCTGCGACCCGTCGTCCAGCGCGCCCGCGACCTGATCGCCGGCACCGCGCCCCACCAGGCGCTGCGCACCTTCCTGCGCGAACTGATCGCCTTCCAGGCCGCCCACCACGCCATGAACGACCAGCTGACGGGCCTCGACCTGCCCCTCACCACCGCGCTGCGCGCCGACCTGGTCGGCGCCGTCGAGGAGATGATCGAAGGCGCCCGCCGCGACGGGCACATCCGCACCGACCTCGACCTCGCAGCGACCAGCGCCCTCGTCATCGCCACCGCGCCGGCCATCGCCCGGACCGACCCCGGCCTCACCGACGCCTACCTCACCGTCCTCCTGGACGGCCTCTCCACCCCGGACAACTCCACTCCTTGAGCAGTTCCGCGACGAGCGACAATTGGCAGGGCGCCGGAGTTGCAGTCATTGGAGTCCTCACGGACGGACGCTGATGATCGTCTTTCCCTTGCGCCGCCCGGTCGGGTTGAAGGCCGCGACGGCATCATCGAGGGACGCGACGTCGCCGATGTTCGTCCGCAGCCGCCCGTCACGCACCCGCCGCACGATCTCACCCAGCTGGGCCCGATCGGACTCGACGACGAAATCGACCGCCAGCCCGTCGGCGGGCCGCGCCTCGACCGGTCCGACGACCGACACCAGCGTCCCTCCGGGACGGACCAGAGCCGCGGACCGTCTCTGGACGTCGCCGCCGATGACGTCGAAGACCAGGTCGACTCCGCCGGCGTCTTCCAGCGCGTCGCCCTCCAGGTCGACGAACTCCATCGCGCCGAAGCCGAGCGCCTTCTGACGGTCGGCGGCGCGTCCGGTGCCGATGACGTGGGCGCCGGCCTCACGCGCCAGCTGCGTCACCATCGATCCGACCGCGCCCGCCGCGCCGTGCACCAGGACGCTCTGCCCCGCCTGAAGGCGGCCGTGCTCGAACAGCCCCTGCCACGCGGTCAGGCCCGAGATCGGCAGGCTCGCACCCACCGTGAAGTCGACGTCGCCCGGCAGCGGCGCGAGGTTGCGCGCCTCCATCGCCACGTACTCCGCCAGGGTGCCGTCGCGATGCCAGTCGGTGAGGCCGAACACCCGCTGCCCCACCGACACCCCCGTCGTGCCATAGCCCACGGTGGTGACCACTCCGGCGAGCTCGTGCCCGGGGACCGACGGCGTCCGGTCGCGACCGAGGCGATCGGTCCAGGTCGAGGGCCACGTCAGCTCGGTCGGGACGAATCCCGACGCATGGACCTCGACGACGACGTCGTTGATCGCCGCCGGCGGCTCGGGCCGCTCCGCCAGCGTCATCCCGGCCGTTCCCGCGGCCTCGTCCGTCACCACGATCGCCTTCATCGGGCGCCTCCCCGTCCCCCGGTCCTCGCCGCCGCACCATGAGGCGGTCGGCCTTTCCCAGCGCCGTCAGCGTGGCGCGGCATGGATCAATACCCTCCTCATGGCTTCTTCACAGCCGATATCCGTCAGGGTCGGCCGCTCCGGCGGGTGGGTCAGGTGAGATGGCGGCGAGCAGCCGGTGGAGGTTGCCGCCGAGGATCTTGCGGATGTCGGGTTCGGGCAGGCCGCGGGCCAGCAGTTCGCCGGTGAGCAGGGGCAGGCCGGAGGGGCCGGCCAGTCCGGGGAGCGTGGCCATGACGTCGAAGCCGGCGTTGGCCGCGGGGTCCTCGCAGCAGGGCGGGGTGAGGTCGGCGTAGACCTCGTGGACGAAGTCGGGCCCCAGGCCGACGTGGTCGATGCCCGCCACCGAGGCGACGTGCTCGATGTGCTCGGCGAGCCGGGCGAGGGTGTAGCCGGACGGATCGTCGGACAGGAAGCCCGGCAGGAAGTTCACGCAGACCACGCCGCCGGTCGCCGCGACGCCCCGGATCTGGTCGTCGGTCAGGTTGCGGTGGTGGTCGCGCAGGGCGCGGGCGCTGGAGTGGGTGGCGATCACCGGCCGGGACGCCAGTTCCAGGACGTGCTCCACCCCGGTGGCGCCGAGGTGGGAGATGTCCAGCAGGATCCCGAGCCGTTCCATCTCGGCGACGGCCTGGACGCCGGCGGCGGTCAGCCGGCTCGCGGTGGCGTCCTCGCCGCTGCCGTCGGCGAGCGGGGTGCGTCCCCAGTGCGCCATCGACGCGACCCGCACGCCGAGCCGATGCACGGTCGCGAGGAGTTCGATGTCGGCGTCCAGTCCGGGCATGCTCTCCAGCGCCAGGACCAGCGCGATCCTCCCCTCGGCCAGCGCCGCGTCGATCTGCGCCCCGTCGTGGCAGAGCCGGACGTCCTCGGGGTTCCCCTCGGCGATCACGTGCGCGCACTCGATCATCCGGAGCGTCTCGCGCAGCGCGCCCTCGGGCCTGAACTGGCTGTCGATGAACACCGGGAGCACCTGCAGATCGACCCCGCCCGCGCGCAGCTGCGGCAGCCATCGCTCCCGGAAGAACGACGCCCACCGCGCGGGCGGACGGGCCACCACCGCCATCAGCAGGTCGTTGTGCGCGTCGGCCACCACGGCGCTCTCATGCAAGTCAGCAGGCATGATCGGAACTGTAGCCCGGCGATGCGGAAGCGATGCGCCGCATGGATCCTTGGGCGCACAGAGTGTCGTCGTCGGCCGGGTCGTTAGTTCTGCGGCTTGGTCGAGGCTGCCGGTGTAGCGGTTTCGGGAGTCCGGACGGCGATCATGGCGATGTCGTCGGTGCCGGTGGTGGGCAGGTCGTCCAGGAGGCCGTCGCACAGGAGATCGAGGCGCCGGTGCGCGAGCGTGCAGGCCTGGCGGCGAAGGCGGTCCAGGCCGGCGTCCAGGTGCTCGCCGGGGCGTTCCACGAGGCCGTCGGTGTACAGCAGCACGGTGGAGCCGGGTGGGAGCGGCTCGGTCGAGCTTTCGTAGGTCTGGTCGAAAGGGAAGCCCAGCAGGGGGTTGACGCCCTCCTGGAGGAAGCGGCCATCGCCGCCGGACGTGACCAGGAGCGGCGGCGGGTGCCCGGCGACGGCGTAGTTGAGCTGCCACCGCCCGGGTCCGGGTTCCTCGACGCGCGCCAGGACGCAGGTCGCCGTCGCCTCGGGCGCGACCGTCTCCATGGCGTTGTTCAGGCGGCGCAGGATCTCGCCGGGCGGGGCGAGGCGATCGGCCGTCAGCACGCGCAGCATGTTCCGGAGCTGGCTCATGCCGACGGCGGCGGCCAGATCGTGGCCCGCGACGTCGCCGATGGCCACCAGGGTCGCGCCGTCGGGAAGGACGAACGAGTCGTACCAGTCGCCTCCCACCTCGGCGGCCGCGGGGCTCGCCATGTACCGCGCGACGATCCGCAGGTCGCTGAGCGCGGGAGGCTCGGCGAGCAGCCCGTGCTGCAGGGCCAGCGCGATCTGCTGGGTCCGGTGGAACTGGACGGCGCCGCTCAGCGCGTCGTGGGTGTGCTCGAAGATCTGCCGCATGAGGGCGATGTCGTCGCGGCTCATCGGCCCGCGGTCGCCGCGCCGCGCGGCGGTGACCGCCGCCGCCACGGCGCCGTCGACGACGACCGGCATCAGCACGACGCTGGTGGCGCCGGTCTCGGCCAGCCAGTCCGTGGTGGTCTTGGGCAGCAGGCCGGCCGGCGGCCGGCCCGGCGGAAAGGTGCGCTGCAGCGGCCTGCGCCGCTCCAGCGCGCGGGCGAACCCGCTGTCGGGAGCGAACCGCTGCTCGACCGCGGGCGCCTGCTGCCGAAGCCCGCGGTCCGCGGCGGTGGCGACGCGCTGGGCGGTGATCGGGGCGCCGGCGGGACGGTCACCGAGATCGGGGAGCAAGTGCACGCCGCATCCGTCGGCGAGCGCGGGAACCAGGACATCGGCGAGCGCGGCGAACATCTCGGTCAGTCCGGGCTGCTCCGCG
The DNA here is from genome assembly GCF_008923365.1 of Actinomadura montaniterrae. Classification (GTDB taxonomy): domain Bacteria; phylum Actinomycetota; class Actinomycetes; order Streptosporangiales; family Streptosporangiaceae; genus Spirillospora; species Spirillospora montaniterrae. The sequence goes on along the minus strand of NZ_WBMR01000001.1, from coordinate 108,553 downwards.
GCGGCCGCGGCGGCGCGATCCAGCAGCTCGCGGCGCTGCCGCTCCCGCCACTCCTGCTCGATGTCGAAACAGGTGCCGATCCACTCGGTGACGACGCCGTTTTCGACCACCGGCGCGGACCGCACCTCGAAGTGCCGGTACTCGCCCTCGCGCGTGCGGACCCGGTAGACGTGGTGCCAGGGGCGGGCGTGCCGGCGGGTCCGGTCCCACGACCGCAACGTGGGCTCGCGGTCGTCGGGGTGCAGCGCCTGCGTCCAGCCCTCGCCGAGGAACTCCTCCCGGCTCTGCCCGGTGATCCGCTCCCAGCCGCCACTCGATTCGATCACCTTGCCGGCCGCGTCCGACACCCACACGACCTGCGCGTTGATCCACACCAGGCTCTCGAACCGGCGGCGCGACCGCTTCTGCTCCTCGGTGGCCCGATCCGCGCGCCGGACCGCGGCGGCCTGCTCGGTCACGTCGACGGCGACCACCAGGACCCCCGGCCGGTCGTGGGTGAACCGCGAAAGGGTGAAGGAGAAGTACCGCTCCTCATCGCCGGCGTCCGCGGCGGCCGGCCGCACCGGCGCCTCGACGAGGCTGACCGGTTCACCGGTCTCCAGCACCCGATCGAACAGGTCGCCGTAGTCCTGCTTCGCCGCGACGCCGAACGCCCGTCCGATCGGCTCGCCGAGCGGACGGTCCCCGACGAAGGCCCGGTAGGCGAGGTTGGTGTACACCAGACGGTGGTCCGGCCCGATCGTCAACGCGACCGCGACCGGCGCCGGATCGAAGGCCTCCAGCGCGAGCCAGCCCATCCCGCGCCCGTCCGCACCGCCCATCCCCAGTCCCCCAGCCATCCACCGAACCCGTCCGAGACCCCACGTTCGAGCGGGCGCCTCGTCCGACTGCGTCACCGGTTGCCACGTCCGCGCCGGATGCCCACTCCCCTCCATCCATACATCACTCAAGGTCAGCACTTCATTCCGAAGGGTAGCCACCTCTTGCGGCGAGCAGCTGAACGCCAGCTCCACCTTCTCCGAACCAACTCGTTGAACTTCCGCCCATGACCGGCCGTCATGAGGGAGGTTTCCCTGGGCCGACTCGCAACGCTGTCCGGCGCGGAGGCATGGCGGGTCAGGACAGTCGGATCCGGTGGGCGATGCCGTCCAGGACGTGCTCGAGACCGTCATGGAAGCAACGCTCGGCGCGGTCGCGGGCGTGCGGCCCCTCGGCCTCGACCATCACGCGTGCCAGCCGCGGGTACCGGCCCCCGGTGATGATCGCGTCTCCATAGGCGCCCTGGGCGCTCATCCAGGCGTCCATGTCCAGCCCTCGCTGGGCCAGTTCACTCGCCACCGCGCCGTCGACGAAGAACCGGACGGTGGTGACGGCGGTCAGCATCGCGTCCGGGGACAGCCCGAGCCCGCCGAGCGCGGAAACCAGGGATGGGCGAGCGCGGCGGCGCGCGCCTCGCCAGCCAGGGCGCGCAGGTCGGCGCGCCAGTCCCCGGACGGGACGGGCGGCGTCCGCTCGGCCATGACGGCGTCGGCCATGAGGTCGAGCTCGACCTGGAGGAGATCCTCGCCGCCCGCGCCGCCGCGCTCGGTGCCGAGATCCGCCGCGGCACCCCGCTCACCGGCCTGGACGTCGGCGAGGACGGCGTGTACGTGCTCGCCGCCGGGCGCATCGTCCGCGCGCGATGGCTCGTCGACTGCGACGGCGGCCGCAGCACCGTCCGCGCCCTGGCCGGGTTCGCCTTCCCCGGCACCGACGCGGAGTTCACCGGGCGGCAGGCGATGGTGGAGGCCAGCGGGCTGGACGCGCTCCCGGTCGGCGGCTGGGTCCGCACCGACCGCGGCGCCTACGTCCACGGGCCCGTCCCCGGACGCCTGCACACCGTGGAGTACGCGCCGCCGCCCGGACGCGACGAGCCGGTGACCGCCGACGAGATCCGCGCGAGCGTGCGGCGCGTCGCGGGCGTCGACCTGGCCGTCACCCGGGTGCTCACCGCGACGCGCTACACCGACGCGGCCCGTCAAGTCGCGGCCAACCGGCGCAGCCGGATCCTGCTTGCCGACGACGCCGCGCACATCCACTCCCCCGCCGGCGGGCAGGGCCTCAACCTCGGGATCGGCGACGCGATGAACCTCGGTTGGAAGCTCGCCGCGACCGTCCGCGGCGACGCCCCCGCTGGCGCGAACCTACGTGCTGAAGAACATCACCGGGATCGGACGCGGCTACGACCTGCCCGGTGACCACGCGCTCACCGGCATGCCCGCCCCCGACGTGCCCCTCGCCGACGGCGGCACCCTCGACGAGCGGTGCCGCGACGGCCGCACCGTCCTGGTCACCGCCGGTGCGGCGCCCGCCGGGTTCGACGAGCGGCTCGCCGTGGCCGCACCCGGCTGCCCCGGCCCGTCCCTGCTGGTGCGGCCGGACGGGTACGTCGCCTGGGCGGCGGACATGCAGTGCGACCACTAAGGCCTGCGGGACGCCCTGGCCACCTGGCTCGGCGAACCCGCCGGAACCGGAAAGGCGAAGGCGGGCGGCGGAGCGTAGCGATGACCGTCCTCGGTGTACGGCGACGGCGTGCAGCGGTGCCCGATGTGGCCCGCGGCGCCCGCGACCTGATGCTGCCGTGATGGGCGGCCTCAGGCGATCAGCGTCGGATCGTGTCTGAATGTGGCCGAACGCAGGCCCTCAGTGGCGTTGAAGGTCTTTTCGGTGAATCGGGCACGGCCCTCGAAAGCCGCCTCCTCGAACACGGCGACCGCCCCGAAGTTCGCCGACGTGAAGTCGGCGGTGGATTGGAAAGTCGCCTCTTCGAATTGGGTGTACTCCTTGAACGTCACCCCCTCGAAGGAGACCGCGCCCTCGAAGGTCGCCCTTTCGAAGGCTGCCTCGCCGATGAAGGCCGCCCCCTTGAAGGAGGCGGTGTGCTCGAAGGTCGCGTCCCCAAAGCCGCCATAGACCTCGAAGGTCGTCCCCTCGAAAGAGGCGGACCATGCGAAGGTCGCGGCCGGGAACCACCCTTTGTCCCGGAAGACCGCCGCGTCGAACACGGCGGCGCCGTCGAAGGTCACCGACTCGAACCACGCGTGGAGGTCGAAGACCGCCGACGTGAACCGGACGTCGCCGAAGGTGGGCTCCCCGCTGTCGATGTCGCGCAGGGCATCGAGCAGCGAATTCCAGAGACGGTCGTCTTCGAAGGTCGTGCCGCGCAGGTCGAGGTCCGCGCGGGGGCGCAGGTCGTTCAGAAAGGAGCTGCAGTCTGCGCGCGTCAGGTGGGTGAGACAGGCCGTGTGGCCGGGGACGTGTATGCCCCGGCAGCCGACCGGATCCTGCTCGCTGGAACCGTGACCGCAGTGCGGCCACGGCGGCGCAGTCGGGGACGGGGTGGGACGAGGATGCGTCACGGGGGCCTTTCCGGATCCAAATCGGTGAGCTGAGGTCGAGGGCCGATGGTAATCGTCTGCGCCCCGGGATGTGCCCTCCTGTAGCGGCTAGCTGGCAATTGTCCAGATCACCAGTGCCGGAAGCGTGAACAGGTAGACGATGCCGGAGAAGCGGCACGCTCTGTCAATGGCGCGACCGGACAGTGCACGACTGCCGGTGAGCACCTGCAGCGGACTCGTGGACGAGTTGTCGCCGCCGTCTTCGAAAGTCAACGCACATACCAGAAGCAGAACGTCGGCCGTGACGAGCAGAGGCCATGCTGACTGCGGCGCGGAGAATCCGGCGTAGACCAGCGGCCCCAGCACGATCGCCGGCACGATGCCGAACGAAAAGGCGCTCACGATGATCGAGATGATGGCGAACCAGCCGAAAGCCGTCAGCCGCAGAAGCACAGCCGACCCGACGACCCCGATCTGAATCAGTCCCATCGGCACCTCCGTCAGGTCCGTCAGCCGTTCTGCCTTGGCGAATCCGAGATGATGTCCTCCCGGTAGGCGGGGGCCATCTGGTTCTTGCACTGCTCGACGATGCCGTGGATCTCCTTCTCCGACACGTAGGCGTTCTGGATGCGCATCGGCTTGCTGGCGCCCATCGGCAGGAACAGCGCGTCGCCCTGCCCGATCAGCTTCTCCGCGCCAGGCTGGTCGAGGATGACGCGGCTGTCGGACAGCGAGGACGTCGCGAACGCCAGCCGCGACGGCACGTTGGCCCTTATGGGGCTGGTGAAGACGTCCACCGAGAGGCGCTCCGTCGCGAGGACGAGGTGGATGCCGGCGGCGCGGGCGAGCTGGGTGATGCGCACGACCGAGTCCTCGACGTCGCGGGGCGCGACCATCATCAGGTCGGCGAGCTCGTCCACGATGACGAGCATGTAGGGGTAGGGCGTGTAGGCGCGCTCGCTGCCGGGCGGCGCGGTGAGCTTCCCGGTCTTCACCGCCTTGTTGAAGTCGTCGATGTGCCGGAACCCGGACGCGGCGAGGTCGTCGTACCGGCGATCCATCTCGCCGACCACCCACCGCAGGGCCCTGGCCGCCTTGTTCGGGTCGTTGATGATCGGCGTGATCAGGTGCGGGATGTCCTGGTACATCGTTAGATCGACGCGCTTGGGGTCGATGAGAATCATCTGCGCCTCGTCCGGCGCCGCCCGCATCAGCACGGACGTGATCAGCCCGTTGACGCACGTCGCCTTGCCCGCACCCGTCGCGCCCGCGATGAGGAGGTGCGGCATCTTCGCCAGGTTCGCCACCACCGTGCGGCCCTCGACGTCCTTGCCGAGGCCGACGGCCAGCGGATGGGGCTCGTCGGCCGCGGCGGGCGAGCGGAGCACGTCGCCGAGGTTGACGACGTCCTTGTCGGTGTTCGGGACCTCCACGCCGATCGCCGACTTCCCGGAGGCCGGAGAGATGATCCGCACGTCCACGCTTCTGACCGCGTACGCGATGTTCCTCGTCAGCGCGGTGACCTGTTCCACCTTCACGGCCGGGCCGGGCTCGATGTCGTACCGGGTGATCGTCGGGCCCCGGGTGAACCCGGTGACCTGCGCGTCGATGCCGAACTGCTCCAGCACTCCGGCGAGCGCGTTGACGACCGTGTCGTTGGCCTTCGTGCGCGGCTTGGGTGCCGGGCCGCGTACCAGCAGGGAGGCCGGGGGCAGCTTGTAGCTCCTCGCGTCGGGCAAGGGGCCGAGTGCTCGTTCATGGTGCGGGCCGCCGGTGCGGGACGGCCGCTGCGCGCCGGTGGGCAGGACCTCGCCCCCGCTGCCGGCGGTGGCGAGGCTCCGGAGCCGGGCAGGAACGGTGTCGCTGGGCGGTCTGGCGAAGGGATCTTTGGCCAGCAGGGCGAGCAGGTAGTCGTCCACGGCGCGGGGGATCGCGGGCCGCAGGCTGCTGGGAGCGGGCGGAGGTTTGTGCAGGTGCTGGCCCACGATGGCGAGCAGGTTGTCGCCGGGGAACAGCACGCGTCCGGTGAGCAGGCGGAACAGGGTGGCGCCGAGGGCGTAGACATCGGCCGCGGGGGTGGTGGTCTGCCCGTCGGCCTGTTCGGGGGCCATGTAGTGGGGTGTGCCGAGCACCGATCCCGTCGCCGACAGGCCGGCGGTCGCGTCGTCCAGGCGGGCTATGCCGAAGTCGCACACCTTGACCCGGCCTTGCTGGTCGAGGATGAGGTTGGCGGGTTTGACATCGCGGTGGATCACCCCGGCGGCGTGCGCGGCCGCCAGGCCGTCCGCGGCCTGGGCGCAGTATTCGAGGGCCTGCCGCACCGGCAGCCCGCCGGGGTGCTGTTCCAGCAGCGTGGCCAGGTCGGGACCGGGCAGCAAGGGCAGCACCAGGAACGGCTGCCCGTCATGGTCGCCGATGTCGTGGACGTCGGCGATGTGCGGGTGGCTGAGCCGCGCGGCGGCCTTGCCCTCCCGGCCGAATCGGGCCAGTGCGAGCCGTGTCGCTTCGCTGGTCGCGCGCAGCAGCATGACCTTCACCGCGACGTCCCGATCCAGGCGCAAGTCCCGCGCCTGCCACACCTCGCCCATCGCCCCCTGCCCCAGGGGCCTGACCAGCAGGTACCGACCCGCCAGCTGCTCACCGGCCCGCACCCCGCCGCCTTTCACTTGCTCGGTTGGGGGACCTTGCAGGAGGCGGTGGGGTTGAGGCCGATGTAGTTGAGCGGACCGGAGACCAGAGTGATCCCGATCGTGGCGAAATCGGCGCAGCTCCCGTCGAACTTGGCGTAGTAGTGGCGCTGCCCCGCCGCGAGCGCTCCGATGATCAGCCAGACGACGAGCACCCACCGTCCGGACCGCATCGTTACCTCCGGTGACCCCGTCGCCGACCCTGGGGTACGACAGTAACGACAAGATCGTCCATAGTTAAGCAAGTACGGCAAGGTGTGTCGTCCCACCGGCGTCCGGACACCGAATCCATCCCGGGTTATGCCGCTTCAGAAGCAGACATTCAGCTCAGGCACGTCGAGACATGGCGAGATCGGGTTGCAGGGCGACACGGGGCCGCGTTCCGCCGTTCGTGATCGTCATATCGCGGTGAAGCCGCCGTCGGCGGCGACCACGGCGCCGGTGACGAAGCCGGCACGCGGTGAGGCGAGGAAGCAGAGCACCTCGGCGATCTCCTCGGGCCGGGCCACCCGGCCGAGCGGCTGCGCTCCGGCGAAGGACGCCAGGTATGCGCGGCTGTCGGTGCGGAAGGTGTCGAGGAAGTCGGTCTCGATGACGCCCGCGGCCACGATGTTCGCCCGGATGCCGAGCGGGCCGCCCTCGACGGCGAGGACCTTGGTGAGCTGGGCCAGGGCGCCCTTGGACGCCGCGTAGGCGGCGCCGTCCGGCATGCCGACCGTGCAGACGTAGGAGCCCGTGCTCACGATCGCGCCGCCGCCGCGCTCCCGCATCGCGCGGAAGGCCTCGCGGGCGAAGAAGAACGCGCCGCGCGCGTTGACGGCCATCAGCGCGTCCCAGTCGCGCGCCGTCGTGTCCGTGATCGGCTTGTTCAGGGCGCGGCCTGCATTGTTGACCAGGATGTCCAGACCGCCGAACATCTCGACGGCCTGCCGCACCGCCCGCGCGGCCACCGCCTCGTCCGCGACGTCGCCGATCAGCGGATGCACGCCGGGAAACTCCGTGGCCAGATCCTCCACCTCCTCCCGCTGATCGACGGCGACGATCCGGGCGCCACGGCGGTGCAGCAGCCCGGCCGTCTCCCTGCCCACGCCGCGCGCGGCCCCGGTGACGAGGGCGACCTTTCCGGCGAACTCGCCGGTTCCGGTGGACGGATTCGCGGATGTCATCAGTCTTTTCCTTCCTTCTCAGGCCGGGTCCCGGCGGCGCGGGACCAAGCCACAGCGGCTCGGTCCGGCTGCTCAGTGCGCGGTGAGCCCGCCGTCGATCACGAGTTCGGAGCCGGTGACGAACGACGAGTCGTCGCAGGCGAGGAAGAGGTAAGCGGGCGCGACCTCGGCGGCGCGCCCGGCCCGGCGCATCGGGGTGCGCTGGATGTCGGGCTGCCGGTCGCCCTGCTCGTCCAGGATCTCCTGGATCATCGGCGTGGCGATCACCCCGGGATGCACGGAGTTGACCCGCACGCCCTGGCACGCGTACTCGACCGCGGCGGTCTTGCTCAGCAGGCGCACCGCGCCCTTGGACGCCTGGTAGGCCGCGGCGGAGCCGCTGCCGACGAGCCCGAGCACCGACGAGGTGTTGATCACCGAGCCGTTGCCGCTCGCGCGCAGGAGCGGCATCGCCGCCTTCATGCCGAGCCAGGTGCCCTTCTGGTTCACGTCGATGACGCGGTCCCAGGCGTCCTCCGCCGTGTCCTCGATGCCCGGCCAGTCCACGATTCCGGCCAGGTTCACCAGGACGTTCAGGGTGCCGAAGCGCTCGCGCACGACGGTGATCGCCTCCGCCCACTCGCGCGCCGAGGAGACGTCGAGGCGGGCGGCGACGACCTCCGCGCCGAGCGCCTCGATCCGGCGGGCCAGGTCCCGCAGCGGTCCGTCGGCGACGTCGGTGATCACGAGGCGGGCGCCTTCGCGGGCGAAGAGCTCGGCGGTCGCCGCGCCGATGCCGCCGGTCGCGCCGGTGATCAGCGCGACCCTGCCGGCGAGTCGTCGTGTCGTCATGGGGTCCTCCGGATTCGTCTTCGCCATCGTCTGCTCGGTCCGCGAGCTTTGGCCCGCTTCATCGAGTCTGCGCAGGTCAGAGGGCATCGACCAGGACGTGTGCTGCCTGGGTGCGGCGCACCCAGGCAGCACACGCGACCGCCGCATAGCCTGGCCGCATGGACGGCAACCACCTGGGGGAATTCCTGCGCGCGCGCCGCGCCGCCCTGCGGCCGGAAGACGTCGGCATGGCGAGCTACGGGACCCGCAGAGTCGCCGGGCTGCGCCGCGAGGAGGTCGCCGTCCTGGCCGGAGTGAACGCCGACTACTACACCCGCCTGGAACAGGGACGCGAGCGCAACCCCTCAGGCCAGGTGCTCGACGCCCTCGCCCGCGCGCTGCGCCTCGACACCGACGCCCGGGCGCACCTGTTCCGGCTGGCCGGGACCATCCCGGACGACCGGCCCTCCACGCGGGCCGCCGAACGGGTCAGCCCGGCGCTGCGCCAGTTGATGGACGGCTATCCCCACACCCCGGCGTTCGTGATGAACCGGACCCTGGACATCCTCGCGGCCAACGCTCTGGCCGACGCCCTCTACGCCCCGTTCGAACCGGCCGACAACCTGGCCCGCATGACCTTCCTCGACCCGGCCGGCCGGCGCTTCTACACCGACTGGGACCGGGCGGCCCAGGCCACCGTCGCCAACCTCCGCCATGCGGCGGGCTCCGACCCGGACGACCCGCGGCTGGCCGAGCTCGTCCGCACCCTCGCCGATCAGAGCGCGGACTTCGCCCGTCTCTGGAACGCCCACACGGTACGGGGCAAGACCCAGGACGCCAAGCACTTCCTGCACCCGGACGTCGGCCCGCTCACGCTCACCTACCAGGCCTTCGACGTACGCGACGCCCCCGGCCAGCAGCTCGTGATCTACCACGCCGAGCCGGGCAGCGCCGACGCCCAGGCCCTCGACCTCCTCGGCACCATCCACGCCACCCGCCGCCAGAACGAACCGCACAGGTAAAACGGCGGTGTGTCGTCCAGGGGTGGTCGCTCGGGCCTACTGGATGCCGGCGTCCTTGCATTTGGACGCGTAGGCGCCCTTGCACAGGTCGGCGGCCTTGACGAAGCCGTCGTCGACGACCTGCTTGACGTTGTCCTTGAAGATCCCGATCGGGATCAGCAGCACGGACGGCACATCGCGCTTGCCCTGCGGGTCCTTCACGGTGGCGCTCGTCTCGCCCTTCTGGCCCTTCAGCAGGGAGATGGCGAGCTTGGAGGCGGCGTCCGCCTCCTGCTTGACGGGCTTGTAGACGGTCATGCACTGCGAGCCGTCCAGGATGTTCTGCAAGCCCTGCAAGGTCGCGTCCTGGCCCGTGATGGCGACCTTTCCGCCCTGCCCGTTCTTCTTGACCACCGCCACCGCGGCGTTGCCGAGGTTGTCGTTGGCGGCCAGGACACCGTCGATCTTGCCGTGCTGCTCGGTGTACATCTGCTCGAAAATGGTCGCCGCCTTCTCCGGCTTCCAGTCCGGGACCGGCTGCTCCGCCACCTTCTTGTACTTGGAGACCTTGTCGAGGATGTTGTGCGCGCCCTGGGCGAACAGCGTGGCGTTGTTGTCCGTCGGCGAGCCGTCCAGGTAGGCGATGTTGGCCGCCTTGTCGCCCAGGCACTTCTGCAGGCCCTTGCCCAGTTCCTCGCCGACCCTGACGTTGTCGAAGGAGACGTAGTAGTCGGACACTCCGCCGAGCGTCAGCCGGTCGTAGTCGATCGTCTTGACGCCCTGCGACTGGGCCTTGCGCTGCACCGCCGCCGCGGAGTTGGAGTCGAGCCCGGTCACGAGCAGGACGCTGACCCCGCTCGTGAGCATCTGGTCGGCGATCGTCTGGAACCGCTGCGTCGAGCCTTCCGCGTTCTGGATGTCGTACTGGACGCCCGCCGCCTTGAACGCCTGCTCCAGGTACGGCCGGTCGAAGCTCTCCCACCGGGTGGACGAGGTCGTGTCGGGCAGGATCACGCCGACCTTCCCCTTCACCGCCGTACTCGACGGGCCGGCCGAGTCGTCGGATCCGTCCCCGCACGCGGAAAGGGTGACCGCCGCGGCCGCCGTCAGGGCGGTCAGGCAGACGATGCCTTTGCGGAGGACCGTGTCTTTGGCAACCAGCGCCGATGTCTTCTTGCGCATGCCAACTCCAAGGGGTGGGAGGCGGGCCCTGCCCGGCCGCCGGCTTTGCTGAACTGTAGAAACGCCGGTTAATCAGCGTCAAGAACAAAAGAGACCACAAATGGCCATAGTTTGAACGGAGTACGGATAAACCTCGTAGGGTTGCGGCCATGGACGATGCGCCCGGCTCCCTCACCTCCCTGCGGTCGCGCAACCGGCTGCTGGTCATCGACGCCGTCCGGCGGCACGGCCGGATCAGCAGGGTCGACATCGCCCGGGCGACCGGCCTGTCCCGGACGACCGTCTCCGGCCTCGTCAACGACCTGCTGGCCGAAGGCGTGCTGACCGAGTCGGCGGAGGGCGCGGTGCCGTCCGCGCCCCGGGGAGGCCGTCCCGCGACCCCGCTCACCCTGAACCCGGAGGGCGGCGGGCTGCTCGGCGTGCATCTGCGCCACACCGACATCCGCGTGCTCCTCGCCGACCTGTCCGGCGGCGTGCTCGGCGAGCGCTACCACGAGATCGACGTCGACCACCGGCCGGACGAGGCCCTGGACTTCATCGCCGGCACCGCCCTCGACCTGGTCGCCACCGTCGGGCGCGACGCCGGGCGCGTCTTCGGCATGGGCGTCGCGGTGTCGGCTCCCGTCCGGTCGCGGTCGCACACGCTCAGCCTGCCCTCGATGCTGTCCGACTGGACCGACGTCGACGTCGCGGAACGCCTGAGGGAGCGCATCGGGCTGCCCGTCCACGTGGGCAACGACGCCAACCTCGGCGCCCTCGCCGAGTGGACCTTCGGCGCGGGGCACGGCGTCGACGACCTGATCTACGTCATGCTGTCCGACGGGGTGGGCGCCGGGCTGATCCTGGACGGCCGCCCCTACCAGGGCGCCACCGGGGCCGCGGGCGAGCTCGGCCACATCGCCGTGGTCGACGGGGGCTACGTCTGCCGCTGCGGGAACCGCGGCTGCCTGGAGACCGTCGTCGGCGCGCGGGCGCTCACGGCGGCGTTCACCCGCACCCGCGGCCCGGACACCACGATCGCCGATCTGGTGGCCCTGCTCGCCGCCGACGATCCGGGGGCGCGGCGGGTGGTCACCGACGCCGGCCACATGATCGGACGGGCGCTGGCCGACATCTGCGCGATGCTCGAACCGCGGATGGTGATCGTCGGCGGCGAGGTCGCCAGGGTCGGCCGCCCGCTGCTGGACGGGATCCGCGACGTGCTGCTGCACCGCCTGCCCTCGCCGCTCGACCAGGGCATCACCGTCACCGGCAGCCGCCTCGGCGACCGCGCCGAGGTGTTCGGCGCGATCGTCCTCGCGACCCGTCAGACGTCGGCCCACCTCCTGGCCCCGCACTTCGGCCGAACGCCCCGGGGACCCGAGAGCCCGTCCGCGACGGAAACGCCGGCCCGCTGAACGAGGCTCCGGCGTCCTCCACGCCGGGTCAACCGCGAGGCAAGGCGCCCCATGCGGTGATGCGGAAGCCGTCCCCGTTCTTTCGGATTTCGGCGGCCCCGTGTCCGGGCCAGTGGGCCGGGATGATGAGTTCTCGCTGTTCGGCGGCGCGGGAGAGAAAGGCGCGGCGGGTCTTGGACGGGGCTGTGCAGCATGTCCCCGACGAAGACCGCGCGGTCGGTGCCCGAACGGAGGGAGAGGACGGACGAGCCGGACCCGTTGGCCGCTGGCAAGCACCAGGTCGTCATCCGGGGTGACAGCGGCGACTTCCGAACCTCGGTCCGCTATGCGCTGACGATCACCTAGGCCGACTGAAGCGTTCGGTCATGGGGCTTCGCGTTGGCGTTGTTCGGCTTCGAGGATGTCGGCGAGAGCCGAGCGCTCGGCCTGGTGACGGCGAAGGAGTTCGGCGCTGAACTCCGTCCACGCGGCATCCTGCTCGTCGGTCATCTGGGCCGAGGGGACCTCGGATTCGACATCGGGATGGGCGTCGAGGAATCTCGCGAACAGCGAACCCATCTCCTGGCTGTGCCGCCGGTTGAGTGCTATGCGTCGCGGGTCCATCATCACCTTCGGTAACGGGCAGCGTGCCCGGCGGACGATCCCGCCCGGTCCGTCAGCGGGTGCGAGCGTCGTGGTCCTCGCGGTTCGCCAGGACCTCGTCCATGTGCGTCTGCGCCCAGCTTCTGAGCCCGCGCGTCAGGTGGTGGAGCGAGAGCCCGAGGTCGGTCAGCTCGTAGGTGACGGTGACGGGGACGGTCGGCGTCACGGTACGGGTGAGCAGACCGTCGCGCTCCAGCGACCGGAGCGTCTGGGTCAGCATCTTCTGGCTGACCCCGGCCAGAAGGCGAGCGAGCTCGGAGTAGCGCATCGCCTTCGGGCCGTCCGCGTTCGCCACCTCGCCCTGGCGGGCGCTGTTGTCGCCGCCCAGCGCACACAGGATCAGGACGACCCACTTGTTGGAGATCCTGTCGAGCAATTGCCGGCTCGGACATACCGCCAGGAACGCGTTGTACTCCGCCTTGGCCTGGGCCCTCTTCTCGACCGCCTTCATCGTCGTCACTGACCGACCTCTCACCGATGGGTGGGTTACGCACCCTAGGGTGCCTACTTCCCATTGGGAAGTCCCCTCTTCCATGCTGATGCAGGGACGCCGCAGGCGCCACCCCCTTCCGTACGACGAAAGGCAACAAGGATGAGCACTCTGCCCGGCGGCACCTGGACCCTGGGGGACCTGACCGTCACCCGGTTCGGCTACGGCGCCATGCAACTGGCCGGACCGGGCGTCATGGGGCCGCCCGCCGATCGCGAGGGCGCCCTGGCCGTTCTGCGCGAAGCGGTCGATCTCGGTATCACCCACATCGACACCAGCGACGCCTACGGGCCGCGCGTCACCAACGAGCTGATCCGCGAGGCACTGCACCCCTATCCCGCGTCGCTGCACATCGTGACCAAGGTGGGCGCGACCCGCGACGAACAGGGCGGCTGGCCCCCGGCCCGGCGACCCGACGATCTGCGCCGCCAGGTCCACGACAACCTCGACTCCCTCGGGCTCGACGTACTCGACCTGGTCAACCTCCGGCTCGGTAACGCCGAAGGCCCCCAGGCAGGCTCGCTCGCCGAGGCGTTCGAGACGCTCGCCGAACTCCAGCAGGAAGGACTGATCCGCCACCTCGGGGTCAGCAACGCCACGGAAGGGCAGGTCGCCGAGGCGCGGAGCATCGCGCCGATCGTGTGCGTGCAGAACATGTACAACCTCGCCCACCGGCACGACGACAAGCTCATCGACCGGCTCGCCGCCGACGGTGTCGCGTACGTCCCCTTCTTCCCCCTCGGGGGCTTCACCCCGCTTCAGTCGTCGGCGCTCTCGGCGGTCGCCGCCCGGCTGGACGCGGCACCGATGTCCGTCGCGCTGGCCTGGTTGCTGCGGCGATCACCGAACATCCTGCTCATCCCCGGCACGTCGTCGACGGCACACCTGCGCGAGAACATCGCCGGCGCGGGCCTTGCCCTCTCACCAGAGGACGTGACCGAGCTGGACAACATCGGTCTCGACTCATCCCCTGCTTGAGTCCAAGACCGCCCACGGCAGTCGCCGGTCGTGGACTGGAAGGGGGCGGGCCGGCGACGGAAGGGCGGGCGGGACGCGGTGACCGCGCCCCGCCGAGCGTCAAGCCGGGTCCGTCATGGGGAGCAACGGTTGCCGATGACCCGCTGGGGCGTCTGGGCGGTGCCGGCATGCCCGAAGGAATCCGGGGTGCAGGTGAAGGTGGCGCCGGTTTCCCGGCTGGTGATGGTGAAGGGGTCCACGAGGGGGCCGCTGGGAAATGCGCCCCCAGACGGAACGCAGCGATCGACCCCGTCCCATTGGTTCCCGCCCTGCCACACCAGGCGGTCACATGTGTAGCCGGGACCAGCGACCTGAGCTGGTCTCGTGGAAGCGAGGGCGGGAGTGCCCGGGGCGAGAGCGGCGGCCAGGGCGAGGCCGGCCAGGGACAAGCGCGTGATCATGGGTCCTCTTTCGGGGTGTCGGGAACCGGAAAACCACGAATATCACTATCTGTAGTCACACGACTACCATCTGAACGGGTACAACCGATTCACCGCCGTCGGCCGGCGGGGCCTGACAGCACTCCATGCACATCACCTCCGCCGCATCGAAGGATCCAGAGGTCACGCTCGTGAGCATCCGTGCGACGCATCGCGCTCTGCTGGGCCGTCTGCTGCCCGACGACGAGCCGGACGACCTCGCAGTACGTCAGGGGCAATTCCACATCGTGGTCATTGGGTCGGACCGTGTCGTGTGCCTGCCCCGAACCCGGGCGGCGGCTGCCCGGTTGCCCCAGCGGGCCGCCGCACTGCGCGCACTCGCCGGCCTCGACCTCGGCTTCCGCACACCTGAGCCGCTGCTCCGGGGCGGCGTCCACGACACCGACGAGGCGCCGTTCCTGGTACTCGGCCGCATTCCCGGCGAACCGCTGCAGGCCGACGCCCTCAACGATGCCCGAGTGTTCGACGCCGTGGCGGCGCAGTACGCCATGCTGCTGTCCGGCCTGGCCCGGGCGGGCACCGACGAGACGGTACGCGCAGTCCTGCCGCAGGCACCAGCAGACCGGTGGCGGCTGTTCGCGGAGAACGTGCGCGCGGAGTTGTTCCAGCTCATGTCCGACAGCGGGCGCCTGCGGGCCGGTCGGGAACTCACGGCACTCGACGGCCTTCCCCACCTCACCCGAGCGGTGGTGCATGGCGACCTCGGTGCCGAGAACGTCCTGTGGGAGTGGACGCACGGGCTGCCGCGCCTCTCCGGAGTGCTCGACTGGGACGATGTCGCACTCGGCGACCCGGCCGAAGACTTCGCAGCGATCGGTGCCGGCTACGGCCCTGAGCTCCTGGAGCGGGTGCTCGCTCTGGGCGGCTGGTCGAACCACGGGCTCCTCACCCGCATCGCCGCGATCCGCGGCACGTTCGCCCTGCAGCAAGCCCTCTACGCGATCCGCGACGGCGACGAAGCAGAACTTGCGGACGGCCTGGCCGGCTACCGCTGAGGTACACCAGCACAACGGCGAACCTATGCGGTCACAGCCCCAGCGGTCAGGATCGGGCGAGGTGGGACGGGGTCTGGGGCCAGGGGGCGGTTCGTTCGAGTTGGGAGGACAGCCGGAAGAGGAGGTCTTCCCGTGCGTACGGGGCGGTCAGCTGGACGCCGATCGGCAGGCCGGTCTCGGTCCGATGCAGCGGGAGGGAGATCGCGGGCTGGCCGGAGATGTTGCTGAGGACGGCCAGTTCCGCCATGGCGGTCCAGGCCGGTGCCGTTTCGCTGAGCGGGCGGTCGCCGCTCAGCGTGCCCAGAGGCGGCGGGAGTCCCGGCAGGGTGGGGCTCAGGACGATGTCGACCGCGCTGGAGGCGCGCACGATGCGGCGGCTCCACCGCGCCAGGACGTCCAGGGCGTCCAGGAGCTGGGCGGTGGTGGTCGCGGAGCCTCGGGTGACGGCCGCGGCGGTTCCCGGTTCGAGGTCGTGCATGGGGACGCCGATGCGCCGTTCCCAGGCGGTGACGTCGCGGGCGACGGAGGTGGCGATCACGAGTCCCATGGCCGAGACGCCGCCGGCGTCGGCGAAGGCGCCGGGGGCGAGTACCCGGACGTGGTGGCCGAGCGACTCCAGCATTCGGGCCGTGGCGTTCACCGCGGTGACGCACTCGGGGACGACCGGCCCGCCGGACGGCCGTTCCTGGAGAAGGCCGATGTGCAGGCGCCCGGGGTCGGCGTCGAGCTCCGCCGTCCAGGGACGGGACGGGGGCGGGGCCGCGGTGAGGTCGCCGGGGGTGGGGCCGGCGGTGGCGTCCAGGACGGCGGCGCTGTCGCGGACGGTGCGGGTCAGCACGTGCTCGTGGGTGAGCGGCCCCCAGTACGAGGCGTAGGGGGCGAGGGTCATGCGGGCGCGGGAGGGTTTGAGGCCGACGAGGCCGCAGCACGACGCCGGGATCCTGATGGAGCCGCCCATGTCGTTCCCGTGCGCGAAGGCGACCATGCCGGAGGCGACGGCCACCGCGGAGCCGCCGCTGGAGCCGCCGGACGAGCGCGTGGTGTCCCACGGGTTGCGGGCGGGGCCGTGGGCGAGCGGCTCGGTGGTGGGCGACATGGTGAGCTCGGGGACCTTCGTCCGGCCCAGGAGGACGAGCCCGGCCGCGCGGTAGCGGCCGGTGAGCGCGGTGTCGGCGGGCGAGAACCATGGATGCTCGCGCAGGTAGGTCATGCCGTGCTGGTAGCGGTCGCCGGCCGAGTGCTGCACGGCGTCCTTGAGCAGGAACGGGACGCCCGCGAAGGCGCCGCGGGCGGGCCGGGCGGGCCGGGCGGCCTCGTCGCGCGCGCGCTCGAACCGTTCCGCGGCGAGCGCGCCGAGCACCGGGTCGAGGCGCTCGATCCGGTCGATGGCGGCGGCGACGAGTTCGGCCGGGCTCAGCCGCCCGGTGCGGACGAGCCCGGCCTGCGCGACCCCGTCGAGGTCCAGGAAGTCATCGCTCATGGCCGTCCTCTCCGCCGTGCCGCCGGACGGGCCCGTCCGCGTTCCCGTCCTTTTATTTTCACTTTATGCACTGTAGATTCGATCATGCGGAAGCGGCCATCGGCCGCCGTGCGGGAGAAGGGATCCGCATGCCTGACACTCGACCGCTCCTCCTCGTCATCGGCCACGGGTCCGAGCTTTTTCGCGGCCATCTTCTGGAGTCCGTCGGAGTCGATTACCGGGTCCATTTGTTCTGCCGCGCCGAACCGACCTGGGAACGGCCGCACATCTGCGGCAGCACGGTCTTCGACGACGTCTTCGACGTGCCCGCGCTGATCCGGGAGGCCGTCCGGATCGCGGCCGCCGGCGAGGTGCGCGGCGTGGTCAGCTGGTCCGACGACCTGGCGGTCCCGGCCGCGTACGTCGCCGAGAGCCTGGACCTGCCGGGCGGGAAGCCGGAGATGGTCGTCGCCTGCAGCGACAAGTACCTCACGCGGTCCGCGCTGGCCGGGGCGGGCGTCCCGCAGCCGCTGTCGATCGCGGTGTCGCGGACCGACGAGGCGCTGCGCGCCGCCGAGCGGACCGGGTACCCGGCGGTGCTGAAGCCGCGCGGGCTCGCCGGCAGCATCGGGATCGTCCGGGTGGACGGCCCCGAGGAGCTCGCATCGTGGTTCCCGTGGTCGGCCGGCGCGCGTGCGGCCGGGGCGCCGCGCTACGAGACGCCGGTGCTGGTCGAGGAGTATCTGGACGGGCCGGAGATCAGCATCGACTCGGTGGTGCACCGGGGCCGGGTGCAGCCGATCTACCTGGCCCGCAAGGTCGTCGGCTACGCGCCGTTCTTCGCCGAGCTCGGGCATTTCGTGGACGGCGCCGACCCGCTGCTGGCCGATCTGCGCGTCATGCAGGTCCTGCAGGCCGCGCATTCGGCGCTCGGCTTCACCGAGGGCGTCACGTTCACCGAGATGCGGCTGACCCGGCGCGGCCCCAAGGTAATCGAGCTGAACGGGCGGCTGGGCGGCGACCTGCTGTCGCTGCTCGGCCGGTACGCCACCGGGATCGACCCGGGGCTGGTGTCGGCGGCCGCGGCGTGCGGGCTGCCGCCCGTCCTCGCCCCGGACCGGAAGCTCACGGCCGGGATCCGGTTCTTCCACCCCGAGCGCGACGACACGACGATCCGGGCGATCCGGTTCGACGAGGAGCGGCTGCCGCCCGAGGTGGTGCGCGCCGTGACGCTCGCCGAGCCGGGCGAGACGGTGTCCCCGCCGTCCCGCGACATCCGGTACGGGCGGATCGCCTACGCGGTCGCCGTGTCCGGGTCGATCGACGAGTGCGGGCGGGTCCTGGACGAGGCGGAGCGCCTCCTGCACGTGGAGACCGGCGCGTGACGCCGACGTTCGGGCTGTACCTGCCGCAGGTCAGGCGGAGCTTCGCGCAGCTGGCGACGCTGGCGGAGGCCGCGGAGGACCTCGGCTTCGAGGCCGTGTGGTTCATGGACCACCTGGCGCTGCCGGGGGTGCCCGGCGGAGCGCTGGAGGGCTGGACGGTCGCGACGGCGATCGCGGCCCGGACCAGCACCGTCCGCGTGGGGCACCTGGTGCTGTGCGAGTCGTTCCGGAACCCGGTGCTGCTCGGCCGCATGGCGGTGACGCTCGACCAGATCAGCGGCGGGCGGCTCAACCTCGGGCTCGGCTGGGGCTCGTCACCGTCCGAGTTGACCGGCCTGGGCTTCACCGCGGACCCGCCCCGCGTGCGGCGGGCCCGGCTGGCCGAACTGCTGGACGTCCTCGGCCTCGTCGTCAGCGGACGGCCCGTCGACCACGCCGGCGAGTTCTTCACCGTGCGGGACCCGCAGGGCGGCCCGGCCGCCGTCCAGTCCCGGATCCCGCTGACCATCGGCGGCGTCGGCGACGGGACGATGGCGCTGGCGCGCGAGCGGGCGGACTGGTGGAACTGCTGGGCGCCCGACACCGCGCGGCTGGGCGAGCTGATCCCCCGGACGGGCAAGGCGCGGGTGTCGGCGAACTACGAGATCGCCTTCTCGCACCGCGCCGACGTCCCCGGCTTCGTCCTGACGGGGCCGCCGCGGGAGCTGGCGCGGCGGCTGTGCGCCGACCGCGACCTCGGCGTGCGGCACTTCGTCGTCCAGATGGTCGATCCGGCGGGAGGCGTCCGTGACCTGCGCCGCTTCATGAAGGAGGTCGCGCCCGCCGTCACCGGCGGCTGACCGCGACCACTACACGGAGTCGCCTACGCCTTGCGGTTGTCGACCCACCGCGTCCTGCTGGAGCCGGGGGTGATGCCGGCGAATGCGGGGCTCTTCGCCACACCGGCGGGCAGGGACGCGGGGTCCACGCCCGCCGTGACGCCGTCCCGCTCGGGGCCGACCCGTTCGGCGTGCCGGGCGAGCGCCTCCAGGTCGAACCCGAAGACGCGGGCGGCGTTGCCGGCCAGCATCAGCTCGACCTCGTCCTCGGGCACCCCGGCGTAGGCCAGCCGGATGGCGGACTCGCTGTAGGGGTAGGTCGCCTCGGTGTGCGGGTAGTCGCTCCCCCACATGATCCGGGACACGCCGATCGAGGCCCGGATCGCGGTCTCGGACGGGTGCATGAAGCTGGCCCCGGCGTAGCACTGGCGCCGCCAGTACTCGCTCGGCCGCAGCGACAGGTTCCGGGCCACGGTCGCGCCGTGGCTGAGGTCTCCGCTGCCGGACGCGGTGCGCATGGAGTCGACGAAGCCGTCCATCGCGCGGAGCGCGTTCGGGATCCAGCCGAGCCCCTCCTCGGTGAAGACGACGGTCAGCTCGGGGTGGCGCTCCAGCACGCCGCCGAGGATGAGGTGCCGCAGGGTCCGCTGGTCCCACCAGCGCAGCTCCAGCATGAACAGCACGTGGTCCTCGGGACGGTCGCCCGCGCGGGGCGCGGCGCTGCCGCTGTGCACGTTCACCGGCAGCCCGGCCTCGACGCAGGCGCGCCAGATCGGGTCGTAGTACTCGTGGTAGTACAGCGGCGGCAGGCCGGACCCGGGCGGGGTGCCGGGCAGCAGCAGCCCGCCGCGCAGCCCGGCCGCGGCGGCGCGCTCGATCTCGGCGACGGCCTCGCCGACGTCGTGGAGCATCACCTGGAAGACCCCGGCGCGGCGGCCCGGCGCCGCGGCGCAGAAGCCGGCCAGCCAGCGGTTGTGGGCGCGCAGGCCCGCCCAGCGGCGGCGCAGGTCCGCGGCGCTCTCGGCGGCCCGCTGGCTGCCGAGCGAGGACGCGGAGAAGAACGGCGGGATCGTGTTGGGGAACAGGACCTCGGCGACGGTCCCGTCCTGCTCCAACTCGCGCAGGCGCCGGTCGGAGTCCCAGTTGCGGGTCCCGTCCTCGCCCTTGAGGTCCTCGTAGGGCACCTCGTAGGAGACCGCCCAGGCGTCGAACTCCTCCCGGTACGCCGGGTCGAGGTGCTCGCGGTACTCCAGGAGGTCCGCGCCGCCGTGGCAGTCCGCCGAGATCACCGTGTAGCGCGTCCGCTCGGCCATCGCGTTCCCCGCTCCGTTCCGCTGCTGAGGTGGGCGACCGGGCGCGGGGACGGGCAGGCCGCCCCCGCGCCCGACCGGCTAGATCCTGGCGTAGCCGTAGCTGAGCGACGCCGCCTCGACGGGGTCGGCCGACTCCAGCCGCTCGGCGCCCTCGACGAGGGTGTCGTCCTCGTCGACGTTCCAGGACTGGTCGTTGATCGTCAGCTCGCGCATGTCTCTCCTCCTCTCGCGAAGTGGTGGGGGTTCAGCGCGGTGCGCCCGCGCCGCCTTCCTGGAACCGGTGCCCGCACTCGGCCACGACGAAGTCCATGTGCGCGCCCGTCATGCCCTCGCCGAAGCCGAGGTGCAGCGTCCCGGCCCCCTCGTTGAGCTGGGAGTTCAGCTCCCAGTCCACCAGCGGGAGGAGGTTCATGTTGGTGCCGAGGCCGAGTTCGAGCGTGTGCCCGGCGTAGCCGGGGTTGGTCACGTCGATCACGGCGCCGGTGTAGTCCACGCCGCCGGCCGTCACCGAGGTGAGCACCCCGTCGGCGAGCCGCAGCTCGATCGGCGCCCGCGCGACGATCTCCTCGCGCAGCCGGGCGGCCCGGCGGATCCGCTCGTCGCCCTCCGGCCGGACGCGCGCGTCCCGCGCGACGAGCAGCCCGGACGCGACCGCCGTGCCGGCGATGTCGAAGGCCCCGCGCCAGTCGGACGAGGAAGGGGCGGTGATGGAGAACTCGCAGAAGCTCGCCACGCTGACCCACTTGCCGGGGCCGATGTGCGGGTCGAGCCACGCGTCGGCGCTGAGCCGGTCGGCGAACGAGCAGGTCAGGTCGGTGCCGTTGCCCTCGAAGACGAGCGGTCCCGGCTGCTCGGAGATGCTCCGCGCCCAGTAGCGGTTCCACTCGCACGCCGCGGTGTAGTCGGTGGCGCGGACGAGGCGGAGGGTGTACTCGGCCACCGGCAGGGACGGGTCGAAGCTGGCGATCGGGACCAGCAGCACCCGCATGCGGCGGAACAGCCTGCGCAGGTCGCGGCTGACGAGCCGCGCGCGCAGGAGCAGGACGACGTTGGCGTCGTCCGGCAGCCCGGGGGCTTCCTCGAGCGGCAGGGCCCGCATGCCCAGCCCGGCCGCGTACCGGTTCAGTTCCGCATCGTCCGACACGACGAATATCTCGCCGTCCGGAAAGACCTGGCGCAGATGGTGCCCGGCCGCTCCGGGATCCGCCTGCGAACCGATTTCAGGAGTCACCGACATGCCTTTGATCATAGAAAGGAGGCGCCATTTCAATAATCCCCGAAACCACTACTTCCGAGAGCTGTCCCATAAATGGGACGGTGCTGGTCAGTGCTGGCCGAGCGCTCCCTCCGCGCGCATCCGGCGCTCCATCCGGCCGAACAGCGCGGTGCCGCCAGCGAGGAACAGGCCCGAGGTGGCCAGCAGGGCGCACACCTCCACGGCGGGCGGGTAGAGGGAGTCCGCGCCGAGCGCGGCGCGGCGGCTCAGGTCGATCGCCCACGTGGTGGGGATGAGGTAGGAGACGGGGCGCAGCGCGTCCCAGAGCACCGCCACGGGGAACGTGACACCGGCGAGGACGGTCACGACGTAGCCGAGGTTGTCGGTGAGCCCGACGGCCTGCCGCCAGAGCAGCGACAGCGACGCGCTGAGGAGCCCCATCCCCGCCAGGCCCGGCACCAGCGCGGCGAACACCGGCAGGACCAGCACGGTCCCCGGCCCATAGCTGGCGCCCGCCACCAGGCTCACCAGGACCGCCATCGTCACGCCGGCCAGCAGGCTCAGCCCGGTCATGCAGGTCATCAGGCCGAGCACGAGGGCGCGGCGGCTCACCGGCATGGCCCAGGTCTGCTCCAGCGTGCCGAGGCCCCGCTCCGAGGCCATGGCCTGGGCGGGCCCGGACAGGACGGTGCCGGTGACGGTCGCGCCCACGAGGCCGGCGGACAGCCATCCGCCGAAGTCGGAGGTGCCGGTGAGCTCGTCCATGCCCAGGGAGCGCCCCTTCACGAGGAACGCGGTGCCGAGGAGCAGCACGGGCAGGACGAGCTGGTACAGGGGCATGAACAGCATCGTGTTCAGCAGGGTCAGCGGGTACCGACGCAGGACGCGCAGCTCCTTGCGCGCCACCGCCAGCAGTGCGCGCGCGTCCGGGCTCATCCCGCCGCCTCCGCGCTCATCCCCGCCGCCTCCGCGCTCATCCCCGCCGCCTCCGCGCTCATCCCCGCCGCCTCCGCGCTCATCAACGCCGCATCCCGGCTCATCCCGCCGCCTCCGGCACGAGCCTGGCGCGCACCAGCCGGACGACGGCGTCGCGCGCGGAGTCCAGGAACAGGTGGCCGCCCGCCACCAGCCGGACCTCGAAGGCGCCCCGCGTGTAGTCCGCCCAGGCGGGCAGGAGGGCGGCGGGCACGGAGGCGTCGTCGAGCCCGCCGAGGACGGTGAACGGGCAGTCCAGGGGCTCCTCGTCCGGCGGACGGTAGTTCTCGAACAGCGCGAAGTCGCCGCGCAGCTTGGGCAGGAACATGTCCAGCAGCTCGGGTTCGCGGAGCAGGAGCGAACCGGCGTCGTAGGCGCGCAGCCGCTCGGCGAACGCCGCCTTCGGCAGGCTGTGGGCGGGCGGGTCCGGATCGGGGCGGTTCGGGGGGCGGCCGGCGGACGGGAACAGCCGCACCGGCGCGGGCAGCCCCCGCGCCCGCGCCCCGAAGGCCAGCGCCAGCGCGATGCTGGCGCCCATGCTGTGCCCGAACAGGGCGTACGGCGCCGCGCGGAGCGCCGGGCCGAGCTCGTCGAGCAGCACCTCGACGAGGTCCTCCATGGAGCCGGGAAGGTCCTCCTCGAACCGGTTCTCCCTGCCGGGCAGCTGGACGGGCCAGACGTCGACGCCCGCCCCCGCGAGCTCGCGCACCCACGAGCGGTAGGCCGTCGCGCCTCCCCCGGCGCACGGCAGGCAGATGAGCCGGACCCGCGGCGCGCTCGCCGGCAGCGCGAAGCGCGTCCACCGGCCGGGCGGCGCCACCGGCTCAGGCAACGCAGACCGCCTTGAGGAAGCGGGCGAACGCGTCGGGGGTGTCCAGCTCCAGCGGCCGGTCGCCGATGGCGGTCGCGGGGACCGGCACGCAGCCGAGCGTCCGGAACTCCTCGAGCCGCCCGGCGATCTCGGCGGCGTCCCCGGCGATCGCGATCGCGTCGGTCATCGCGCGGTCGATCTCGCCGGTCGCGAGCCTGTCCCCGAACCCGGACGCCTCGAACACGTGCCGGTACGACGGCATCATCGCGTACTGGGTGATGAGGCCCTCCAGGTCGGAGTACAGGTTCGGGTGGTCGTCGGCCAGGTAGACGGGGACCTCCACGAGGACGGGCAGCGTCGCGGGGTCGCGGCCGACCCGCGCGCAGGCGTCGTGGACGGCGGGCAGGACGTGCTCCTCCACGTAGCGGAGCGGGGCGAGCCACAGCAGCAGCCCGTCGGCCAGCTCCGCCGCGAGCTCGATCATCTTCGGCCGCATGCCGCCGAGCAGGATCGGGACGTCGGCGCCGTGCCCGGTCACGTTGGAGGCGTGCGCGGTGTGGTGGCGTCCGACGAAGTCGACCCGGCCCTCGCGCAGCAGGGTCCGGACGATCGTCAGGTATTCGCGCATCGCCGCGACCGGCGGGACGGGGTCGAGGCCGAGCACGAACTCGTTGATGAACGGGTGGCCGGCTCCGAGCCCGAGCGCGAACCGCCCCTCGGACAGGTCGGCGAGCGCGGAGGCGGCCTGCGCAGCCAGCACCGGATGGCGTCCCGCCACCGGGGTGACCGCGGTCCCGACGCGCATCGAGCGGGTCGCGGCGGCGCAGCCCGCGGCGACGAGCGCCGAGTCGTGGTTGTCGGGGACCTGGCTGAGCCACAGCTGCCCGGCGCCCGCCTCCTCGGCCATCCGCGCGCGGTCGGCGGTGGCGCGCAGCCCGTGCGCGCCGGGGCCGAGCAGCAGCGGGTTCGCCGCCGTCCGCAGCTCGTCCGCCGCGATGAAGGATCCCGTCATCGTCGCAACCTTTCCCGGACGCTCAGCGCGCGCCCTGCTCGTTCTCCACCAGTTCGGCCAGGGCGCGGACGGTGGGGCGGCGGAACAGCCGCGCCACCGTGACCTCCACGTCGAAGTGCTGCCGGACGCGCCAGGCGAGCTGCACGGCCATGAGCGAGTTCCCGCCGAGCTCGGCGAAGTCGTCGTCGAGGCCGATCTCCCGGATGCCGAAGGCGTCCGACCACAGGGCGGCGATCCGCTGCTGGAGGGGCGTCTCGGGCGCGGCGTAGGGGGTGTCGAGGAGCCGCTCGCCCTGGGCGGCGGTCGTGGCGACCACCGCGCCGCCGCCGAGCTCGCGTTCGAGCACGTCGCCGGTGAGGGACTCGACGCGGCGCAGGTTCGCCTCCAGGCCCTCCGGGCAGACGACGAGGTGCGGCGCGGCGCCCCACGCGCCGAGCAGCGCCCGCAGCGCGTCCATGCCGGTCGCGGGTGTGATCATCCAGTCGGCGCGGTCCGGCGCCGCCGCGGGGGCCGGCGCGCCCGCCGGGCCCGGCTCCGCCCGTGGGCCCTCGGCGGCGCCCTCGGCGAACGCCGCGGGGTCCACCCGCCGCAGCGCGTACTGCTCGATCTCCGCCAGCTCGGTGCCGTCGGGGGCCATGACGCGGATGTCGGCGGCGACGATCTCCCCCTCGGCGTCGTCGAGCTCGCGGACGTCGACGTGGAAGCGGGGCGGGAGCGGCGCCCGGACGAGGATGCGCCGGTAGCTCAGCGGCAGGTACTTGTTGCCCTTGCGGATGCCCTCGATGACGCGGGCGTTGGAGACCGCGTCGTCGAACAGGCCCGGGTGCAGCACGTACTGGCCGCACTCGGCGCGGAACTCCGCCGGCAGCGCGACGGTGCCGAGCTGCCTGCGCGCGCCGATGTCGACCCGCTCGACGCTGTACCAGTGCGGCCCGAAGTCGACGATCCCCCGGGAGCGGAAGTCCGGGGTGGGTTCGAAGCGGTGGTCGGCGCACGCGGCGCGGACCGCCTCGACGTCGTGTACGGGCGCCGGCGTCGCCGGCACCGTCCGCACCCGCGCCCGGACCCGTTCCGTCCAGGCGGCGGGGTCGTCGGCGTCGGCGGGCGCGACCGTGAAGGAGGCGTCGTGGAAGCCGTCCTGCGCGGGACGAAGCGTGATCCGCATCTCCTGGTCCGTGCGGACCTCGATCGGTCCGAGGAACACGACGTCGGTCATCTCGACGTGCTCGTCCTCCCCCGCGCCGAGGGCCGTGACGGCCGCCGCCCGGATCATCTCCAGGCATCCCGACCCGGGCATCAGCGGGATGTCGCCGACCCGGTGGTCGGTGAGCATCCAGTGCGACTCGGGGCCGAGCACCGTGGAGAACACCACGTCGTCCGACAGGTCGTGCAGGCGGCGTCCGAGCAGCGGGTGCTCGGCGGGCTCGGACCACTTGCCGCCCCGCATCTCGCGGAACACGTTCGGGGTGATGCGGGCGGCGTCCACGGCCATGCCGACGTCGCGCCAGGCGCCCCAGCTGACCGACAGGACCCGCGCCCCGGACGCGGCGCGGCGGCGGGCGTAGGAGTCGAGGAAGTTGTTCGCGGCGCAGTAGTCCACCTGCCCGAAGTCGCCGACGACCGAGGTGATCGAGGAGTACAGGACGACGAAGTCCACGTCGTCGCCGAGGACGCGGTGCAGGGCGAGGGTCCCGGCGACCTTGGGGGCGAGGACGCGGCGGGCGGCCTCCCGGTCGCGGACGGCGAGCAGCCCGCCGCCCGCGACGCCCGCCGAGTGGAAGACGCCGTCGACGCGGCCGAACCGCTCGGCGGCCTCGGCGACCGCCGCCGCCAGCGCGTCCTCGTCGGTCACGTCGCAGGCGCGGGCCAGGACGGTCCCGCCCAGCTTCTCGATCTCCGCCAGCTCGCCGAGCAGACGCCTGGTGGCCTCGTCCGTGCCTTCATCGGCGAGGAGGCCGGGCCACGCGTCGCGGTCGGGCGGCGCGGTGCGGCCGAGCAGGACGAGGTTCGCGCGCGCCGTCCGGGCCAGTTCCTTGGCGGTGGTGAGGCCGATCCCGCCGAGCCCGCCGGTGATGAGGTAGGTGCCGCCCTCGCGCAGGAGGGCGGGCTTCTCCTCGGGGACCTCGACGGGGACGCCGGTGTACGACCAGGCCCAGCGCTTGAGGCCGCGCCAGGCGACCTGCCGGTCCGCGTCGTCGTCGCGCAGGCATTCGCGGAGCAACTGGCCGGCGACGACGTCGGACGGCTGGCGGGCGGGCGCGGCGAGGTCCACGCTGCGGCAGCTCACGTGCCGCAGCTCGCGGTTCATCAGGATGGCGGGGCCGAGCAGCGTCGCCTTGCCGGGCTCGTTGGCGCCCTCGCCGGAGACGTCCTGCATGTTGGTGCTGACGGCGACGATCCGGACGGGCTCGTCCGGGAGGCGGTCCTCCAGCGCCTGCGCCAGCAGGAGCAGCGAGTAGAAGCCGAGGTCGCAGGCCCGCTCGACGGCCTCGGGGGCGAGCGGGTCGGGTTCGGCGTCGGTGGCCGTCCAGCCGTGCACGACATGGGTGGGGAACGCGCCGTCGCCGAGCGCGCCGAGGAGGGCCTCGTAGTCGTCGCGTTCGGCGGGACGCACCGCGAACCGGTCCGTGCCCGTCTCGGCGAACCCGGGCCCGGCGGTGACGCGGACGACGCGCGCCCCCTCGGCCTCCAGCCGGTCCGCGAGATCCTCCACCGGCCCGGTGCCGGGGGTCAGCAGCAGCCACCGGGAAGCGTCCGGCACCGCCGGGACCTCGGTGCCGATCGGGCGTTCCGTCCAGACAGGCGCGTAGACGGCGCGCTCCACCGGGCGGGCGCCCTCGTCGTGCTCCTCCTCGTCCTGACCGGCGGCCCCGGCGGGGTCCGGGTCCAGCCAGTACCTCCGCCGCTCGAACGGGTAGACCGGCAGCGGCACGCGGCGGCGGTCGCCGCCCGCGGCGCCGTCCCAGCCCACGGGGACGCCGGCGCTCCAGAGCCTGCCGAGGGCCTCCAGGGCGAGGACCTCGTCGTCGTCCTCGCCGAGCGGGTGCCGCATCGAGGTGGCGAGGACGGTCCGGGCGCCGAGGAGGCACTGCCGCGCCGCGCCGGTGAGGGTCCGGCCGGGGCCCGCTTCCAGCAGGACGCGGTCCGCCCCGTCGGCGAGAGTCCGCACGCAGTCGGCGAAGCGGACGGCGCTGCGCAGGTGCGCGGCCCAGTAGCCGGGGTCGGTGGCCTGCTCGGCGGTGATCCAGGTGCCGGTGACGTTGGACAGGAACGGGATGCGCGGCTCGTTCAGCCGCACGCTCGCGACGCGTTCCCGGAACGGCTCGACGATCGCGTCCATCATGCCGCTGTGGAACGCGTGCGAGGTGACCAGCCGGCCGCAGCGCACGCCCCACGGTTCGAGGCGCTTCTCGAAGGCGTCCACGGCGGCGTCGGGGCCGGCGACGACGGTCGCCGCTGGGCCGTTGACCGCAGCCACCTCGATGCCGCCGAGGAGCATCGGAACGACCAGGTGCTCGGGCAGCGGCACCGCGGCCATGGAGCCCGGCGGCATGCCCTGCATCAGCTCGCCCCGCGCCGCGACGACCGCGAGGGCGTCCTCGAAGGACATGACGCCCGCGAGGCAGGCGGCCGTGTACTCGCCGATGCTGTGCCCGAGCAGCGCGTCGGGTGCAACCCCCCAGGAGGCGAACAGCCGCGCGACCGCGTACTCGACGGCGAAGAGGGCGGGCTGGGCGAGCCGCGTCCGCGCGAGCGCCTCGCCCGTCGCGCCTCCGTACAGCAGGTCGCGCAGGTCGGCGCCGATGAGGGGCTCCAGCACCTCGGCGCACTCGTCGATCACGGTGCGGAACACCTTCTGCGTCCGGTAGAGGCCCTCCCCCATGCCGGGGTACTGGGCGCCCTGGCCGGGGAAGAGCAGCGCCACGCCGCGCCCCTCCACCGGGACGGGCCGGGTGGAGGCCGCCGTGCCGGCCAGGTCCCGCAGGGCCGCGGCGGCGTCCTGCACGGTCGCCGCCACCACCGTGCGGCGGTACGGGAACTCGCGGCGGCCGTGTTGCAGCGTCCACGCCACGTCGGCGAGGGGCGGCGGATCCGGCTCCCCGAGGTGCTCGCCGAGCCGCGCGGCCATCGCGGCGAGAGCGCCGCCCGTACGCGCCGACAGGGCGATGACCTGCGGTGATGGGCGCTCATCGGGGACCCGCACGTCCTCCGGCGGCTCCTCCAGGACGATGTGCGCGTTGGTGCCGCCGATGCCGAACGAGCTCACCCCGGCGCGCCGCGGTCCCGCCCACGGCACCGGCTCGGTGTTGACGTAGAACGGGCTGGAGGCGAAGTCGATCGCCGGGTTCGGCTCCTGGAAGTGCAGCGTCGGCGGGATCACCCCGTGCCGGACCGCCAGGCAGGCCTTGATGATCCCGGCGACGCCCGCCGCCGCGCCGAGGTGCCCCACGTTCGTCTTCACCGAACCGAGCGCGCAGTACTGCTCGGCGGCGGCCCCCGCCGCGCGGAACGCGTCGCTGAGCGCCGTCACCTCGATCGGGTCGCCGACGAGGGTGCCGGTGCCGTGCGCCTCGACGTACCCGATCGACTCCGGCGCCACCTGCGCGACCGCCAGCGCCTCCACGATCAGCCGCGTCTGCCCCTCGACGCCCGGGGCGGTGTACCCGGCGCGGGCGGCGCCGTCGTTGTTGATCGCGGAGCCGCGGATGACCGCGTACACGTGGTCGCCGTCGGCGCGGGCGTCCGCGAGCCGCTTCACCGCCAGCACCCCGACCCCGCTGCCGAAAATGGTCCCGGACGCGGCGGCGTCGAACGCCCGGACGTGCCCGTCCGCCGAACCGATCCCGCCGTCGACCCGCCAGTGGCCGCGCCCGTACGGCAGGCGGACGTCCACGGCGCCGACCAGGGCCATGTCGCACTCGCCCATCTGCAGCGACTGGCAGCCGAGATGGATCGCCACCAGCGCCGTGGAGCACGCGGTCTGGACGGTGAAGCTCGGGCCCTGGAGCCCGAGCCGGTAGGAGACGGTGGTGGCCAGGTAGTCGGGCTCGGTGGCGGTCGCGACGCTCATCCCGCCGGCGGCGTCCACGGCCGCGCTGTTGCGCCGCACGTTGTCCGAGCCGTACCGGTACTCCCCCGCCCCGCCGAACACGCCGACGGTCCCGGAGTAGCGGCCGACGTCGTATCCGGCGTCCTCCAGCGCGCTGTGGCAGGTCTCCAGGAACAGCCGGCCCTGCGGGTCGCGCAGTTCGGCGTCGCGCGCGGTGTAGCCGAAGAACGCCGCGTCGAACCCGTCCATGTCGTCGATCATCGGACAGGCCTTGACATAGTTCGGGTCGTTGACGAAGCGCTCCGGAACGCCGGCGGCGCGCAGCTCGTCGTCGGTCAGGAAACGGATGGCCTCGACGCCCTTGACGAGGTTGTCCCAGTATTCGCGGACGTCGTTCGCGCCGGGAAAGCGGCACGCCATCCCGACTATCGCGACATCGTTCTCCCGAATGTCGTCGGCCATTTACGCCTCACCTTCCGTCCGGCGGGCGCGTGCCGCGCCGCGCAGTGCCCGCTGCCGCCCGCCCGGCGCGGGCCGGCGCGCTCTCCCGGCCTCGGGGGAGGCGTCGGCGCCGCCCGCCAGATGGCGGGCCAGGGCTCTGATGTTCTGGTGGCGGTAGAACGCCACGAGGGGTATCTCGCGTCCGAGTCCCGCCATGAGGTCGGCGCGCACCTCGGCGATGATCCGCGAGGTCCCGCCGAAGTCGAAGAAGTTCACCTCGACGCCGAGGCCGCGCTTTCCCAGGCGTTTCTCCCAGGCGTCCCGGACGATGCCCAGCATCGCCGACTCCACCTCGTGCACCCTCGGCGTTCCTTCCGTGGACGATGATCCCGATACCACCACGTCCGGCGGCGGCCGGACAGTCTCTTTTTGGAGGTCTGACCCGTGTCACCGCTGGTCAGAGCGGTCGTTCCCGGCGATGCGGGGCGACCGGACGGGGCCGTCCGAACAGGTCCGCGAGATGGCGGTCCGGCATTTTCGCGAGATGCTCGCTCACCAGCGCCCGCGCCTCCTCCTTGTCGGCGCGCGGAATCTCGTCCAGGGTCGACAGGAATCCGCCCGCGGCGGCGAACTCGTAGAACTCATCGCGCAGCACCGAGCACAGTGCGGCGTCCTGGTACTCGCCGTCGAGATAGAAGTAGTCGCGCAGGATCCCTTCGAGCGTGACGTTCCACTGCGTCAGCGCGGGAAGCGCGTGCTTGTTGTACAGGCCGAAGAGGAATTCGACCCGGTGCGCGTTCTTCATGTGGAAGAGATAGTTGAGCAGCAGGACGCTGGCCTCCGCGCCGAGTCCCCGATCGTAGAGTTCGGGATCCCCGACGCCGGTGCCGATCACGTAGCTGCCCTCGTACTCCTCCTTCTCCGTCCAGGTGACCGCGCCGACGCGCCGCTTGCTGCCGTTCTCCACCACGATGAGGAAGTGCGTCTTGCCGTGCAGGTTCTCGTTCCTCAGGTCGTCGGCGGAGAACAGTTTCTGCTTTCCGAGGGCGTACCATCCGGACGCCGAGGAGAACCACTTGGCGAGGCGTTCGTAGTCGCCGGGAAGGCAGTGCTCGAGCGTGGTCAGGGTGCCGATCATGGTGGCTCCTCGCTATCCGATCCTCTTCACGGGGCCGCGCGCGGCGCCCCCGGCCGCCGCGCCCGCCGCCGCCGCGCGGGCCCGGTCGACCTTCCCGTTGCCGTTGACGGGCAGCTCCGCCCGGTGCTCGAACGAGCCCGGCAGCATGTGCGGGGGCAGGGCGCCGAGGACCGCCGCCGCCAGGTCCGCCGCGGGCACCGGGCGGCCGGTGTAGATCGCCGCGAGGCCGCGCTCGTCTCCGTCCCCCGCCGGGAAGACGACGGCGTCGGCGACGTCCGGGTGCCGCCGCAGCACCGCCTCGACCTCGCCCGGCTCGACGCGGTAGCCGCGCACCTTGACCTGCTGGTCGAGCCGGCCGAGATGGACGAGCAGGCCGTCCTCGACGCGCACCCGGTCGCCGGTGCGGTACCAGTGCTCGGGCCCGTAGGGTCCCGGCCGGCACGGCACCCGCGCGGGCGCCGCCGGTGGAAGGGCGTAGAAGCGCCCGGCGTCGGACCGGGAGTCGAGGTAGCCGGGAAAGCGCTGCTCGCCGCGCAGGCACAGCTCGCCCTCCGCCGCGGGCCGCCCGTCAGGGCCGATGACGACGTGCTCCACCGTCGGCAGCGGGCGGCCGATGGGCACGGTGCCGTTGGAGGTGACGGGCCAGTCCGACGGTGATCGCGGCAGCTCGTAGGCCGTGCAGAACACCGCCGCCTCGGTGGGCCCGTAGGTGTTCTCGACGGCGCTGTGCGGCGCGGCCTCGGCCCAGGCCGCCGCCTGCCGCGCGGTCAGCCGGTCGCCGCCGAAGCGCGTGCGCCGCAGGCCGGGCATGGAGCCCGGCTCGACTCCCCCGGCGCGCAGGCCGAGGGACACCGCGTACGGCACCGAGAACCAGTGCGTGATGCCCCTGCGGTTCACGTACGCCGACGGCCGCAGCGCCTCGTTCCCCACCGGGACGACGACGGTCGCGCCCCCGCTCCAGGTCAGGAACAGGTCGCAGACGGAGGGGTCGAAGGTCAGCTCGAAGGTGTGCGACACCCGGTCGCCCTTGACGACCGGATACCGCTCGGCGCACGAGCGCAGGAAGGCCGTGACGTTGGCGTGCGTGACGGGCACGCCCTTCGGCACGCCCGTCGACCCCGAGGTGAACAGGATGTACGCGATGTCGCCCGGCTCGACGGACGCGGGCGGGGGCGCAGGCGGCGAGGAAGTCTGCGCGAGGCCGCGCGGTGAGCGGGGCAGCTCGACGATCACCGCCCGCGCCGCCGCCGCGATCCCGGCCGCCCGCGCGGCTCCGGGCTCGTCCGTGAGCAGGACGTCGATCCCCGTGGCCTCGGCCATGGCCCGGTTGCGGGGCGCCGGATACCCGGGGCCGAGCGGCACGACGGCGGCACCGAGGCGCAACGCCGCCAGGTAGCCGGCGTAGGCGGGCAGCGTGCGGGCGCAGAGCAGGCCGACCCGCCGGGGCGGCTCGCCCCGCCGCCGTGCCATGAGCGCGGCGGTCACGGCAGCTGCATGCTCCAGCTCGGCGTAGGTCCAGTTCTCGTTCCCCACCTCTAGAGCGACGGCGTCCGGATGGCGCGCGGCGCCCGCGGCGAACCACGAGTACAGGGAGCCGCCGCTCACGGCGCACCGCCTTCCGGGCGGCGGGTGACGTACGCGACGAGCCGGGGACCGCCCGGGAGGTCGTCGCGCAGGACGACGGCCGCGTCGGCGATCGCGGGATGCTCGCGGAGCACCGCCTCCACCTCGCCCGGCTCGATCCGGTGGCCGTTCAGCTTGACCTGCCGGTCCATCCGGCCGAGGTACTCCAGCCCGCCGGCGGGGCGGAGCCGTACGAGGTCGCCGGTCCGGTACGTGACCGCGCCGCCGGCGTCCGGCACGAACCGTTCCGCGGTGAGGGTGGGCCGGTCCCGGTACGCGCGCGCGACGCCCGGTCCGCCGATCCACAGCTCACCCACGACGCCGGGCGGGGCGGGCTCATGCCATCCGTCGCGGACGATCGCGGTCGTGTCCCCGAGCGGGGAGCCGAGCGGGACGGTCGCGGCGCCGGCCCGCAGCCGCGCGGCGAGCGACCACACGGTGGTCTCGGTCGGCCCGTACAGGTTCCACGCCTCGCCTGCCAGGCCGGTGAGGCGGTCGGCGAGCGCGGCGTCGAGCGCCTCGCCGCCGCACCAGGCGCGCCGCAGCCATTGGCCCGCCGGTGCGGCGAGCAGCAGGTTCCGCCAGCCGGTCGGCGTCGCCTGGACGGTGGTCACCCCCGCGTCCCGGACGAGCCCGGCGACGTCCCGCGGGTCGTGCTCGGCGCCCGGGGGCGCGATGACGATGCGGGCGCCCACGCTGAGCGGGAGGATCAGCTCGGCGAGGGAGATGTCGAACGTCGGGTTCGTCAGCGCGAGGACGGCGTCGGTCCGGTCCAGCCCGGGCCGCCGGGCCATCGCCCGGAACAGGTGCGCGACGGCCTGGTGGGGCACCTCCACGCCCTTGGGCCCGCCGGTCGACCCGGACGTGTAGATGACGTACGCCAGATCATCAGGTGCGGGCGCGTGCAAGGCACCAGCGGATGCGGTGACCTCGCCGCCGTCCCGGTCCACGAGCAGCACCGGCAAGCCGGAGGACGCGGGCGCGCCGGACGCAGAGGAGCCCACGACGACCACCGGCCTCGCGTCGGCCAGCAGGGACGCGAGACGGTCCGGCGGATGCGCGGGGTCGAGCGGGAGGTAGGCGGCGCCCGCCCGCCACGCGCCGAGCATCGCGACGACCAGGTCGGCGCTGCGGGGCAGGAGGAGCGCCACCAGATCGCCCCGACCGGCGCCCGCCGCGCGCAGCCGGCCGGCGAACCGCTCGACCCGCCGGTCCAGCTCGGCGTACGTCAGCGAACGCGTCCCGTCGGACACCGCGACGGCCCCCGGCATGGCCGCCGCCATGCGACGCACCATCTCCGGTGCCGTCTCACCTCCCACGGCATCCGCGGAAGGCAACACGGCAGCCGGAACCCCGGCCGTGGGTCCGCTGGTCATGCGCAGTTCGCGGAGCGGCACGCCGGGGCGCTCGAGAGCGTCGCGGAGGAGATCGCCCACGCATCCCAGCAGGCACCGCGCGGTCTCCGCGTCGTACAGGCCGGTGCTGTAGTGCAGCTGGAACCGCAGCTCCCCCGTGTTCGGCATCGTCGCCGTCAACGCCAGGTCGGTCTGCACCGCCTCCACGAGCCCCGACACGTAGCGGCAGCGGGCGCCCGCCAGTTCCAGCGGCCGGTGGTCCGTCCGGAACAGCGTGAACAGGATCTGGAACACCGGTGTCGTGTCCAGCTGCCGCGGTGCCCGGGCCGCGTCCGCCAGCTCCAGCATCGACACGTCCTGGTGGGCCATCGATTCGAGCAGCTCCCGCCGCACCCGCGCGACCAGCGCCTCGAACGGCTCCGCGACGTCCACGGCCACACGCAGCGGGAACGGACTCGCGAACAGGCCGACGACGCGCTCCACGTCCGGCCGGTCCCGCCCGGACGCGGGAACGCCGAACACCACGTCGTCCTGCCCGGCGTACCGGGCGAGGACGGCGCTCCACACGGCGGCGAGCACCATGAACGGCGACGCGCGACGCGCGCTCGCGAACGCCGCCAGCCGGTCCCGCAGCCTGGCGTCGAGCCGGACCTCGTGCGTGGCGCCGCCGGTCGCCGCCCCCGCCGGGCGCGGCCGGTCCGGCGGGACGACGGTGAACGGCGGCGCCGTCGCCAGCCGGTCGCGCCAGAAGGCCGCCGTCCGGTCGCGGCGGCCATCACTGCCTGCCGCGTTCCGGCGCCGCGCGTGGTCGCCGTAGGAGAGGGGCGGCGGAGGCGTCCACGGTTCGCCGCGCAGGCCGGCGTTGTAGGCGTCTCCTATCTCCTCCCACAGGATCCCGAGCGACCAGGCGTCGGCCACCAGGTGGTGGACGACGAGGACGAGCGCCGAGCGGCCCGCCGGCCGCCGGAAGAGCAGGGCGCGCAGCAGCGGCGGGCGGGTCAGGTCGAAGGGCCGGGTCGCCTCGGCCCTCGCCGGGTCGCGCCAGTCCGCGCAGCCGGTCGCGTCGACCTCGGCCAGCTCGACCGGCGCGTCCGCGTGGACCCGCGCCTCCGGCCGTCCGGCGACCTCGTGGAACGTGGTGCGCAGCGCATCGTGCCGGGCCGCGACCCGCCGTATCGCCGCGGCGAGGACGCCGGCGTCCACGGGCCCGTCGATCTCGTGCGCCGCGGCCAGGTTGTGCATCGCGGTGCCCGGCAGCAGCCGTTCGCGCAGCCACATCGTCTCCTGGACGGGCGGCGGCGCGTACGCGCTCACCGGCGGCGCCGCCTCGCGGGCGTCCGACGTCACGAGCCGGCCCCTTCCCTCAGGACGCGCGCGAGCCGCCGGACGGTGGGCTCCTGGAAGAACCGCAGCGGCGGGACGCGGGTCCCGAAGCGCCCGGAAATCCGCGCCAGAGCTCGGACCGCGTGCACGGACGTGCCGCCGAGCCGGAAGAAGTCGTCGTCGGCGCCGACCGCCGCCGCCGGGAGCCCCAGCACCTCCGCGAAGATCTCCGCGAGCGCCGCCTCCCGCTCGTCGCCCGGCTCGGCCCGCAGGGGGCCGTGAGCGGTGTCCGGCGCCGGGAGGGCCGCGCGGTCGAGCTTGCCGCTCGGCGTCCTCGGCAGCTCCGGAAGCTCCACGATCAGGCTGGGGACCATGGCCGCCGGGAGCAGCCGCGCGGCGTGCCGGCGCAGCTCGGCGGCGAGATCGTCCCCAGGCGGGCGTCCCCCGGGCGCGGGCTCAGCCATCGGCGGGCCCGAACCGCTCGGCGAGCCGCGCCACGGTGGCGAGCTCGAACAGGTCCCCCATCGTGACGTCCGCGCCCGGCTCCGCGCGCAGCTCGGCCAGCAGCAGCGCGGCCGTCCGCGAGTCGCCGCCGAGCTCGATGAAGTCGTCGTGCACGCCGACCCATTTGCGGTCGAGGACCCGGCACCAGAGGGCGGCGACGCGCCGTTCGGCGGAGGTGCGCGGCAGTTCGAAGCGGTACACGGCGGGCCAGGAGGCGAGCCGCTCACGGACGGCCGCCGCGTCGGGCGCCCCGTCCGGGCCGCGGGGGATCTCCGGCAGCAGCGCGATGGTCGCCGGGATCGCCGCGATCCCGAGCTCCGCGGCCACGTGCGCGGCCAGCTCGGGTCCGACGGCGTACCCGTGCGGCACCACCAGCGCCGTCTCCCCCGGGCCGTCGCCGAAGCCCGGCAGCAGGACGGCCTCGCGCACGTCCGGATGGGCCCGCAGGACCGCTTCGACCCGCCGCGTCCCGAGGTCCGGGACGACCGTGTCAGTGCCTCCCGAGGGGGAACGGCCCCCGGCGCCTCCCGGCCCGCCGGCTCCGTCGTCGAGATCAGACACCCGTCACCTCCTGTTCGGCGAGGCGGCGCCGGTGCAGCTTGCCCGCCTCCGTGCGCGGCAGCTCCGTCACGAACCGCACCGTCCACGGCACCTTGTGCGGGGCGAGCCGGCCGCGCGCGAACTCCGTCACGGCGGCCTCGGTGAGCGCGCTGCCCGGCCGCCTGATCACCAGGGCGAGCAGCCGCCCGCCGAGCTGCCCGTCGGCCCGGCCCACGGCCGCGACGTCGAGGATGTCGGGATGCTCGGCGAGCGCCGCCTCGACCTCGGCGGGATAGACGTTGCCGCCGCCGACGATCACCATGTCGTGGCGGCGGGCCGCGAGGTACAGGTACCCGCCGGCGTCGAGGCGGCCGACGTCGCCGACCCCGGCGAAGCCGTCGACCGTCCAGCGGACGCCGCCGGACGGGCCGCCGAGCTCCCGGCCCACCGCGTCGCGGCCGGTGGTGCGGCGCATGAACACCTCGCCCTCGACGCCGGGCGGGACGAGCCGCCCGTCCTCGTCGACGATGCGGATCTGCGTGCAGAAGCCCCGGCCGACGCTGCCCGGCCGTTCCAGCCACTCGTCGCCGCGCAGCAGCGTGGTCCCGACCGCCTCGGTGGCCCCGTAGACCTCGTAGAGGCGCGTCGGGCCGAGCACGTCGATCCAGGCGCGCTTGACCTCGGCGGGACAGGGCGCGGCGGTGTGCATCACGGCGTTGAGCGAGCGCAGCGAGTACGCGGACCGCTCCAGCGCCGCCAGGCCCCACTGGAGATGGACGGGCGTGAGCTGCGCCCACTCGACCGCGTGCGCGTCGATGGCGCGGAGCATCCGGCGGGGGTCGAAGCGCGGCAGCACCACCAGCGTGTCGCCGCCCAGCAGGCCCTCCCAGCAGCACATGAACGGCGCGGCGTGGTGCAGCGGACCCGCGATGAGCTGGCGCTGCCCGCCGCGCCATCCCACGGCCCGCAGCATCGCGTTCGGTACTCGCGCCGGGTCGTGGTCGAGCGGGCGCGGATGCTCGATCAGGCGGGGCGTCCCGGACGAGCCGCCCGTGGCCAGCAGGTATCCTCCCCGGCCCTCCGCGACGCCGGGCCTGCCCGGCGAGGAGGCGGTGTCCTCCAAGGTCACCGGGGACCGGTGCGCGGACAGCGCGTCGAGCACCCGCGCCGCCTCCGCCTCCGGCATCAGCGGGTCCAGGGGCAGGAACGGCAGCCGCGCGCGCATGCAGGCCGCGAACGCGATCACGGTCCGCGCGTCGTTCGCCGCGTCGATCACCACCACGGGCGGCCGCGGGGTCGCGGCGGCCGGAACCGCGAGCCGCGCGGCGAGGTCCGCCGATGCAGCGTCCAGTTCCTCCCGGCTCACCACCGTGTCCGGGGCGGCGGGCCCGCCGTCCACGATCAGCGCGGGCTCGTCGGGGCGGTCGCGCGCCAGCTCGCGGAACCGCTCGGCCGCCGGGACGGCGCCGCCCGTCATCGCCCGGCCTCGCACGGCTCGCGCCGCAGGGAGGCCGCGACCGTCCGCAGGCTCACCGGCGTCTCGACGTGCTCGGCCCGCAGTCCGCCGAAGCCGTGACCGGCGAGCGCGCGCACCGTGCGGGGCACCTTCCGGAGCCGTCCGCCGGCCGCCACGTAGTCGTCGCGGAGATCCACGTCGCCCACTCCCCTGTGCGCGGTCAGGAACGCCTCACGTAAGGCCCGTTCGGCCGCCGGGTCCGCCGCCGCGTCGGCGAGGACGGTCGGCTCCTGCGCTCGTTCCGTGCCCTCCTGCTCCAGCCCGATCGCCGCGCCGAACTCACTGCAGCGCAGGGCGCCGGCGGAGGCGTCGGCCAGGCGGAACAGCGCGCGCACCGTCCAGGACAGCAGCCGGTCGATCTCGGCGCGGGGAACGAGCGCGGTGTCGGCGTCGAGCGCGAGCATCAGCTCCTCGCCGAGCATCCGCGCCTGGAACAGGGCGTAATCGGGACGGCCCTGGTCGCTGCCGCTGTGCTCGACGGGCGGCTCCGCGTTTCCCGCCGCCCGTCCCGCCGAGGCACGTGCCGTGGCGGAACCGGGCGCGGGCAGGAAGTCGTAGTCGAGCTGGAACTCCGGGACGAACCCGCGTCCGCGCGCGGCGCGCACCACGGTCTCGCGGAACTCGTCAGGCGGGTATTCGGAGTGCGCGTAGGCGCTGAGGGACTCCCGCCACGTCCGCCGCACCACGTCGGACATGACCGGGTCCCCGGACAGGTCGAGGATCAGGTAGGCCGGCTGGTACAGCCCGAGGACGCTCGCGCGCTCGGCCGCCGTCGTCCGGTTCGCGCACAGGCTCCGGATGGGCACGCCGGACCGTCCCGTGCGCAGGGCCAGCACCGACGCGAAGGCCGCGAGCACGATGCTCGGCAGCGTGACCCGGTGGATCCGGGCGGCCTGCGCGGCGCGGGCCGCCAGGTCCGGCGAGCGCGTCGACGCCTCCACGTACCGCGGCGTGCCGGGCGGCGCCGGCGGGCCGGTGAACAGCGGGCCCGGAGCCCGGCCGAACACGCCGGCGAGACGGCCGAGCGCCGCGTCGGCCTTGGCCCGTCCGGCGGCGGAGCGCTCATGGTCCGCGCGGGCGAGCGGCTGCACGAGCGCGCCCGCCTCCGGTGGAACGCCGCGGCGGCCGCGGAGCGCGGCCAGGAACTGGTGGCGCAGTCCGGCGACGGCCCCGCCGTCCATGACCGACCGGTCACCGGCGAAGGCGACGGCCGGGACCCGCCCCTCCTTCACGCCGAGCACCGCCCGCCAGCGCGGACCGTCCGGATCGCCGGTGCCGGGACGGCGGAAGCCGCCGAGCACCCCGGCCACGTCCTCGCGGAGCTCGCCCAAGGGGACGGAACGGAGTGGCATCGGCGCCGCGCCAGGCGCGTGGAGCCGCTGGTGGGGCAGGCCGTCCTCACCCAGCGGCAGGCTGGTGCGCAGGACCTCGTGCCGGGCCGCGAGTTCCGCGAACACCGCGCGCACCGCCTCCGCCGTGGGACGTTCCGGCAGGTACCAGACGTCCGCCATCGGCGGGTAGGTCTCGTCCGGCGGGTTCCAGTACTGGCTCCACCAGACGGCCTCCTGGTACCAGGTCAGCGGGCCCTCCCGTCCCGTCGTCCCGGCCATCAGAAGAGCCCCAGCTTCCCTGCCCGGCGCGCGTGCCGGACGCTCAGCCAGAGCAGCGCCATGGCGAGCGCGGCGGCGACGACGGCCTCGCCGAGCAGGACCGCCAGCCCGGGAAGCCGGGCCGCGAGGCCCTCGTGCCCGGCCGTCACGGCGCGCAGGGCGTCCAGCACCTGCGTCGGCGGCAGCGCCTTGCCGACGGCGCGCAGCGGCTCCGGCAGGACGGCGAGCGGATAGGTCACCCCGCACAGGAGGGTGAACGCGCCCCGCGAGATCTGCAGGGCGCCGGACGCGTCCTGCAGCGACAGCGAGGCCGTCGCGAACACCGCGCCGAGCGCCATGAGCACGGGGAAGGCGAGGGCGAGCACGGCGAGCCAGCGGACGAGGTCCCCGCCGTCCAGCGGCACGCCGAACAGCAGCCGCATCGACGCGGCGGCGCTCGCGAACACCACCAGCACGGGGACGATCTGCGCCGGGGCGCCGCCGAACAGCAGGGTGAACCGGGACGCCGGGCTGGCGAACATGGTCTCGAAGGAGCCGCGCTGGCGCTCCTGCCGCAGCGCCAGGCCCGGCCCCCACAGGACCGCGGTGATCCACAGGTAGACGGACCAGCCGAGATAGAGGAAGGCGACGTAATCGTCGGTGCCCGCCCGCCGCTCGAACGCGGCGACGGACGCCGGGCCGCCGCCGCTGAAGGCCGTCGCCTGCGCGATGTACGCGAGCGGCAGCAGCAGCATCCAGACGGCCAGCGCCACGATCTCCGCGGGATAACGGCGCATCAGCCGCAGCTCCTTGCGGGTCGTCGCGGCGATCGCGCGCAGCTCGGCCTCCGCGCGGTTCATTCCGCCGTCCCCGGGGCGGTGACCGCGAGGAAGACGTCGTGCAGCGTCACCGGCTCGACGTCCACCCCGTGGATCGTCGCGCCGTGCCGGTTGGCCGCCTCCACCAGCCGCGGCAGGAGGTCCACGCCCGGCGCCAGGTGCAGGGTCATCTCGGCGCGGAGCCCGTCGACGGACTTGTCCGCCACCGTCGCGAACCGGCCCACCGACTCCAGCAGGTCGCTGTCGCCGGCCCGGTCCCGCAGGACGAGCCGCACCCGGGCGACCTGGGTGGCCTTGACCAGCCGCTTCAGCTCGGCCGGGGTGCCGAGCCGGGCGACGCGGCCCCGGTCGATGACGGCGACCCGGTCGCAGACCTGGTCGGCCTCCGCCATGTCGTGCGTGGTGATCAGCACGCAGTGGCCGGCGTCCCGCAGCCGGCGGACCTGCTCGCGGAGCCGCTCGGCCGAGCGCGGGTCCAGGCCGGACGTCGGCTCGTCCAGCAGCAGCACGGCCGGCTCCTGGAGCAGCGCGCGCGCCAGCGACAGGCGCTGCCGCATGCCCGTCGAGTAGCGCTCGGCGTAGTCGTCAGCGCGGTCCAGCAGCTCCACGTCGCGCAGCACCCGCTCGATCCGGCCCGGCGTCTCGCGCGGCGGCAGGTGGTACAGCGCCGCGAAGTACTCCAGGTTCTCCCGGCCGGTCAGCTTCCAGTAGACGCTGCGCTCCCCGCCGATCACCACGCCGAGGTGCCGCCGCGCCTCCCGCGGGTGCGCGACCGCGTCGACCCCGCACACCTCGACGGCGCCGCGGGTCGGCTCCAGCAGCGTCGCGATCACCCGCACGGTGGTCGACTTGCCGGCGCCGTTCGGCCCGACCAGCCCGAAGACCTCGCGGTCGCGGACGGCGAGGTCCACGCCGTCGATCGCCGGGACCTCCCGCCGGGTGTCGGGCGCCCGGCGGATCCGCTGGGCGACCGTCCGCCGGCCCTGCCGGAAGTGCTTGGCCACGTCCGTCAGCGCGACCGCGACGCGGCCGCTCACCCGGCGCACCGCCGGGCGCACCGCCGGGCGCGGTCCCCGACGCGGATGATCGGTGCCTTGCTCACGCGGTAAGTCGATCAACCGCGCGTCGCGCCGGACAAGTCACTCTTCGGAGGTCCGCGCCCCGTCGCACGGTCCGATGTCCCATTAATGAGCCATCCGAAAGAACAGCAACGTCTCATTTGATTGACAAGGAAGACCGCCATGGAGTCACTTACCATGCACACAAGTTGTTGATCACTCCGGGAGGACGCGACGGCATGGCGGGCTTCGCACTGGCACCGGACGACACCGACGCGGAACTGAGGGCCATCTGGGCGGAGGTCCTGGGGCGCCCGGTCGGGGACCACGAATCGTTCTTCGAGCTCGGCGGCGACTCCCTGACGGCGGCCCGGATCCTCACCCGGGTCCGCGAGCGCCTGGGCCGCTCACTCACGATCCTCGACATCTTCGACGCCCCCACCCTCGGCGAGTTCTCGGAGGTCGTCGGACGCGCGGCCCCCCATCGCGAATGACCGGGGACGGCCTCTGGCTGACGCGCCTGACGGGGGATACCGCGGAACCGGCGATCCGC
The DNA here is from genome assembly GCF_008923365.1 of Actinomadura montaniterrae. GTDB lineage: Bacteria > Actinomycetota > Actinomycetes > Streptosporangiales > Streptosporangiaceae > Spirillospora > Spirillospora montaniterrae. Next base: position 66,831 of record NZ_WBMR01000001.1, on the reverse strand, counting down.
CTGTTCGCCTTCCCCAACGCGGGCGCCGGGCCCAACGTCTTCACCGGCCTCGCCCGGCGGCTGCCCGGCTGGATCGACCTCTGGGCGGTGGCCCTGCCGGGCCGGGAGGCCAGGTTCGGGGAACCCCCGCGCACGGAGCTGGCCCCCTTGACGGCCGAGCTGGCCGAGGCGCTGCTCCCGCACCTGTCCCGCCCGTACGCCCTCTTCGGCGACTGCTCGGGAGCCCTGCTGGCCTTCCTGGTGGCGCACCGCGTCCAGGAACTCGGCGGTCCCCCGCCAGTGCGCCTCGTCGTGAGCTCATATCCGCCGCCGGACGTCGTCAACCGCACGCCGCGGGAACTGCTGGCACTGGAGTCGGCGGAATTCTGGCGCCGGCTCGTCTCGCAGGGCCGCATACCGCCGGAGATCGCCGCGGTCGACGATATGCGCGAGGTCTTCGAGCCCGCTTTCCGCGCCGACTACCAACTGCTCGCCCAGTACGAACACCGGCCGATGCCGCCCCTGAACACCGCCATCACGTCGCTGTCCAGACCGGGGGACCCGAACGCGCGCCGCCATGCGGCCGGCTGGGCGGCTCACGGAAAAGGAGATCCGCACCACCGCGAGGTCGGGAACGGCGGGCGCACCACCGATGCGCCCGCCGCCCTCGGAGCGCGCCTCGCACAGACGCTCGGAGACCTGGCACCCTGAAGGATTGATGAGCTTGGGACACAGACCGGACGACATCCGCTCCCCCTCGGTACTCGAAATCATCGACGCCGCCAACGCCGACCGCGCCCCGCAACTCGTGTTATTCCTGCACGACGGTTCGCTTCTGATGAGAGGCGTCCTCAGCGCATTGGAGTCGGCCTCGCGGTTCTACCGCGTGACCGCGATCCAGACGGCCGGAGAAGTGAACGCGCTCCTCCAGGAAACGTGCGAGCCGCCCATCCTGCTGCTCGCCCTCCCGCAGATCATCGACGACCGCTTCCTCGACGACCTGCGCGGCTGGACGGAGCGCTCCCTGGTGCTCGGCATCTCCCAGATGCTCGACCGCGACCGGCTGTCCACGCTGATCCGCGCCGGGCTGCACGGCTACCTCGACATGACCACCGAGGCCAGCACCCTCATCGTCGCCCTCAGCATCGTGGCCCGGGACCGCTTCTTCCTTTTCGGCTCGGTCGGCGGGGAACTCTTCTGCGAGCCCACCGGGCCTCCCGCTCCCGCCTCGGTCGTCCTGCAGAGCGGCCTCACCCAGCGGGAGGGGCAGGTGCTGACCCTGGTCGCCGAGGGCTGGACGCACAAGCAGATCAGCTCGAAGCTCGGCCTGTCCAAGGCGACGATCGACACCTACGTCCAGCGCATCCGGCAGAAGCTCGGCCTCCGCAACAAGGCCGACCTCACCCGTGCCGCGGTGCAGTACGGCCTCGGCGCCCCGGAGACTCCGCCGGCGTCGCCGCGCGCCCCCGAGATGTCGTCCGCCCAGATCAAACGGCACGCCGGCAGCCGCTGAGGAGAGCCCGCCCCGGCTCGGACGCCGTCGCGGAGGTCCGTCGTGGGGCCATGGGTCTCCTCGTCTCGGTGGTGCGGGCTGGACGCGAGGAGACGCCGGCCGGGGTCGCGGCGCGGCCGGATCCGGCTGGCCTCGGCGCCCTCCGCTGACGTGTGTAATCAGTTCGCGGCGGGCGTTCTAGGACAAAGGTCGCCAGCCTTCGGCGACCCCGGCGGGCAGGGTCAGACAGACTTGGGATCCGACGCGAATTGGACCTGTCCCCCCGAATGGACCGCCCATAGCGTCCGCACATGCGCAGGACACAACGTCTCGCCCTGGCGGCCGTCATGGCGTTTCCCCTAGTGGGATCGCTGTCGGCCGTCTCGGCCGCGGACTCCGGCGGCACCGCCACGGGGACCGTCTTCTTTCCCAATCCCGTCCAGCAGCTCGGTGACGAGTCGCTCACCGACGCCAAGGACGCCGACTACGCCGCGCTGGCGCCCGCGTACCGGAACGTCACCCTCACCGACCTCGACGGGTCGGGGACGCTGACCGGACGGTACGTGGCGGTCAAGAGCGAGACCGGCAAGGCGGTCCGGATCACCGGCGGCGCGCTGCCCGCCTACCACCGTGACACCGACCAGTTCGAGCAGGTCATGGGGTACTACTGGGTGACGACCGCGCAGCGGTATCTGCAGCATCTCGGGTTCGGGTCCGCGCTGCGCCCCGTCAACCAGCGGCAGATCGAGCTGCGGATCAACCAGTACGGCGGCGACAACTCGTTCTTCAAGGGGAACAAGGCCAACATCACGCTCGGCAAGGGCGGCGTGGACGACGCCGAGGACGCCGAAGTGATCGTCCACGAGTACGGGCACTCCGTGCAGGACGGCCAGGTCCCCGGGTTCGGGACGAACGCCGAGTCGGGCGCGATCGGCGAGGCGTTCGGCGACTACCTGGCGGTGGCGGTCACCAGTTGGGCGACCGGCGTGCCCACCAAGACGCCCGAGGCGTGCGTCGCCGACTGGGACTCGGTGGCCTACACGCCCGGCCCGACGCACTGCCTGCGGAGGCTGGACGGCACCAAGCACTACCCCGAGGACGTCGTCGGCGAGGTCCACGCCGACGGCGAGATCTGGTCGCGCGCGCTCTGGGACATCCGCCAGTCCCTCGGCGCGGCCAAGGCCGACACCCTGATCGTCGAGGCGCAGTTCGCGTTCTCGCCGGACACCTCGTTCAAGGCGGCCGCTCAGGCCACGGTCGCGGCGGCGCAGCGCCTGTACGGTCCGCAGGCGGCACAGGCCGCGCAGTCGGCGTTCGCCGCTCGCGGCATCCTCTGACCACACGAGAACCGACCTGACGACGCCTCCGACGCGGCGGCGACCAGCGAATCCGCATCAGCTCGGCGGCACCGGAACCTCCGGCCGCCGAGCTGACGCGTGCTCGCCCCGTCCCCGTGAATCGTCGTCGACCTTCTCGGGCCGAGGAGGCACGGGACCTGCTGGAGATGCGCAGGTCACTGGACCCGCTGCCGCCGGGGCTGGGCCGGCGTCGTCATCAACGGCGCCATGCGCGACGCCGCCGCCCTCGCCACGTCAGCGACGGCCACGGCATCCTGGTCACCCGTCCGGACGGTCCGCTCAGCGAACGCCGAGCACGACGATGACCGTGATGAGCACGCCCAGCACGAGTCCGATCATCTGGGGCGTCGCCTGCTTCCGCACCCGCTCCGGCGGCCGTGACCGCGCGGCCGGGTCCGTGCTCGACTCCCACCAGTTGAGCACCCGCTGAAAGTCCGCCTGGAAATCGGGGTCGGGATACCGGTCACTGTGCTGGAGCGCGGGCAACGACCGACGCCGCCCGTTCGCGAGGGTGATACGAGCCGCGAGCACCCTCCCGTACTGGCTCTTGGTCTCCCGTACGTCGATCCACCGGATCTCCCGCCACGGGTGAACACGACCACGCCCGATCCCCCGGCAGATGGTGATGCCGGCCGCCCCGACGCTGGTCCAGCTCCGGAACGCCAGGGCGTTGCCCAGACCGACGAGCAGGGCCGTCCCGCCCAGCAGCACGCACGAACCGACGACGCCCAGCCGGGAGAAGGTCAAGGCCCCTTCGACGACCAACCCGAGGCCCAGAACCGCGAAATGCAGCCAAGACGGCCGGAACCGATCTTTCCCCCGAAAGCACAACTCGTCCACGGAGCGCACGCTACAACTCCACCAACCGAACCGACGCGCCACCCCCGGCCCGCACGAAGTTACAGGTCAGGCGCACCTGCACGCCGGAGCCCTGATCGGGTCTCGGCTATGAAACGCCGGGGCTGGGTGGTGTGGTTGGCGGGGTGGTCCAGCGGGTGTTGAGGGTTACGCTTCCCGGCGTGCCCTCGGAGGACCAGTAGGTCGCGCCCTGCTCGTCGGTCACCCCGCCCAAGTACCGCTCCCAGGCCGCGTCCATCAAAACCGCGCTGAGCTGAAACCGCGTCCCTTTGCGGGTGTCGGAGGTGCCGACCTGGATCGGGACCGTCCACCTGCCTTGCTCGATATGGACGGCCGACTCGAAGTAGTACCGCTCGTTCAACTCCTGGGTCGCCACCGCGATGCTCTTGCCGGGGGGCGGGGTCCCTTGGCCCCGCGCCTCGAACGAGCATTTGGTCTTCACCACCGTCTCCGGCTCTGGATCGGTGAAGGCGAACGTCGCCGGCCGGGACGGCCGGTCGTCCGCTGCACCGTGGTCTGGGAGTACCACCGGCTTCAAGGCGATCACCGCCGCGATCGCGCCGATGACGCCCGCGATCGCACCGAGCACTTCCAGCCGCCGGCGCCAGGGGCCGTGCCCGTCGTCCTCGACCTCGTCCGGGTCCTGTGTCTGCACGGGCCGCGTCCTCTCGTTCCGCCCGACCTGGAGATGGCGATCCCAGCGGCGATGCGAGATCCGCAGCAACCCATCCGCGGACACGGGCATCGCCGTGGCCACTAGGGGACGTGCCGTGAACCTGGGAGGGACCCATGGCGTGGAGTGGGGCCGACGGCCGAGCGTGCCGCGGGGTGCGATCGGTGCTGGACAGAGGGACGGAGTGGCCATCGCGTTTCGCACGCAAGCGCACTGGGTGTGGACTGATCAGGTCACGTGGTGTTCGTTGCACCATTGGCCTATTGCTCGCGCCGCCTCTTGCAGCGTGGGGCCGTCCGGGGGGCGGCCGGTCGGCGCGTACTTGATCTGGATGTCCCGCAGCGCCTCCACAGTGGTCTCCTCCGCGGCCGTCACGGCCTGCTGCATGGCGGTCTCGTTCGCGCTGGCCGTGCCTTCCACGCCCAGGAGGGCGTCGTGGCAGGCCAGGCGCGCGGCCAGATCGTAGGTCGCGGGCGGCGCCGTGGGTGGCGGGACGGCGGCGCGCCGGGGCTTGGGCGTGTCGTCGTGCGCGTGCACCAGGACGCCGACCGCCACCACGACCAGGACGGCGGCGATGGCCGCCATCACAGCCACCAGTACGGCAGGACGGCGAGACCTGGTGGGCTGCCGAAGATGCACAACCGGTAGACGCGCCGCGTGGCGGGACGGTGGCCAGGGCGCCCGGATCCGGTCACCGGCGCCGGCGGGGAGTGGTCAGGCGGACGTGCCGACGATCAGGGGGAGGGTCTCCCAGCCTCGGACGGTCGAGGTCTGGGCGAGCTTGGCGTTGTCCCAGTCGACCTCCCAGGTGGGGAAGCGTTTCAGGATCTCTTCCAGGGCGATCCTGCCCTCCAGGCGGGCCAGCGCGGCGCCCAGGCAGTAGTGGCCGCCGAGGCCGAAGGTGAGCAGGTGGCCCATGCTGCGGTGGATGTCGAAGCGGTCGGGGTCGGGGTAGCGGTCTTCGTCGCGGTTGGCGGAGGCGACGATGAACACGATGGCGCTCCCGGCCGGGACGGTCTGGCCGTGCAGCTCCACGTCCCGGGTGACGTAGCGGGCGATGGAGTGGCCGGTCGGCTCGTACCGCAGGATCTCCTCGATGGCGTTGGGGATCAGCGACGGGTCGGCGACCAGTTCGCGGCGGGCGCCGGGGTGGCGTGCCAGGACGGCCCCGGCCCAGCCGATGAGGCGCCCGGTCGTCTCGTTGCCCGCGCCCGCGACGACCGAGACGTAGGTGAGCACCTCGTCGCGGGTGAGGGTGCGCGTCTCGCCGTGCTCGTCCTCGAACTCGGCGGTCAGCAGCTCGGTCATGAGGTCGTCGGACGGGTGCTCGCGGCGCCAGTCGATGTACTCGCCGAACGCCTCGGCGTTGAGGACCGCGCCGCCGTCGAGGTCCATGCGGCCGCCGTCCTCGGTGCGCAGCGAGTCGTCCACCATGTCGCGGATCGCGGGCTGGTCCGCCTCGGGGATGCCGAGCAGCATGCCGATGACCCGCATCGGCAGTTCCGCGCCGACGGCGGCGACCAGGTCGAAGCCGTCCAGGCCGGTGAGCGGGTCGAGGGTGCGGACGCAGAAGTCGCGCACCTTCGGCTCCAGCATCGCGATCCGCCGGGGGGTGAAGAGCCGGGACAGCAGGCGGCGGTGGATGTCGTGGGTCGGCGGGTCCTCGAAGATGACGGTGCCCGACGGGATCTCCAGGCCCGACTGGACGATCTCCAGGATGTCGCCGCGGGCGGAGGAGAACGTCCGCCAGTCCGGCAGCCCGCGCGCCACGTCGGCGGCCCGGGTGAGGGCGTAGAAGTCGTGCTTGCCGTTGTGGTAGAGCGGCATCTCCTCGCGGAGCCGCCGGTAGGTCGGGTACGGGTCCTGCGCGAGCGCAGCGTCGTAGGGGTCCCAGTAGATCTCGCCGCCGGCGTTCACCTGCCGCACCTCCAGGGGGGGTCGTGGGGAAGGGGGCCGTCTCGCCGGGGGGCGGCGGTCGACGGGCCATGCTGAACAGGTGTTTAATGCTGAACGACTGTTTAGCATCCGGTTCCGGCGCGCGTCAAGGAGACAACGCTTGAAGCGGTCTTTGCACGCCCGGTCACGAGGGCATCCGCGGATATTGCGCGCCCGCTTCTAGCGTGGGTGCCATGCCGGAGGTGACCGAATACGCACCTGGAACGCCGACTTGGGCCGAACTGGGCACGCCCGACCTGGAGGCGTCCAAGAGGTTCTACTCCGGACTGTTCGGCTGGTCGACCTACACGGTGACCGTGGACACGCTCGGCGACTACGAGATGTGCACGCTCGGCGGACCTCAGGGGCCGCAGGTCGCCGGCCTGCAGCCGATGGCCGACGACACCCTGCCGCCCTCCTGGACGTGCTTCTTCCGCACCGCCGGCATCGGCGCCAGCGCGGACGCCGTCCTGGCGGCGGGCGGCCGGGAGCTGACCGGGCCGGTGCAGGTCACCCAGTTCGGGCGGATGGCGCTGTTCGCCGACCCGGAGGGCGCGTCCTTCGCCGTCTGGGAACCCGACCAGCACCAGGGGGCCGAGGTGGCCGGCGAGCCGTCGACGCTGTGCTGGGTCGAGCTGGCGTGCCGCGACGTCGACCGGGCCCGCGCCTTCTACGGGGCGGTCTTCGGCTGGCGCGCCGCCGAGCGGGAGTACTACGGCCCGACCTACACCAACTTCAAGATCGGCGACCGGGCGGTGGCCGGGATGGTCCGCATGGACGAGCAGTGGCCGCCCCATGCCGTGCCGCGCTGGACGCCCTACTTCGAGGTCGCCGACTGCGACGCCGCCGCCGCATTGGCCGCCGAGCTCGGCGCCCGGGTCCGCGTCCCGCCGTCCGACATCCCGCCCGGCCGCTTCGCGATCATGACCGACCCCGCGGGGGCGCGCCTGGGCGTCATCGCGCCGGCCCGTCGCCGCTGACGGCGAGCACGGCCGCGCGGTGCCCGCTCGGCTCACGGGCCGCCGGGGGCTCCCCTCAGGACGACTCGCGGACCACGATCTCGGCCCGGACCAGTTCGAAGACGATCGACGGGTCGCGGCTGCGGTCGCGCACCATGGCGTCGATGCGCTCGGCGACGTCCGCGGCCGTCGGACCGGCCATGACGCGCACGGAGGTGAGCCGGGGCCGCAGCAGCGCCGCGAGCGGCAGGTCGTCGGCCCCGACGACCGCCACGTCGCCGGGAACGCGGAGGCCGGCGTCCTCCAGCGCCCTCATGATGAGCATCGCGTAGTCGTCGTTGTAGGCGAACACCGCGTCCGGGCGGTGCGGGTCGGCGGCCCACCGGGCGACCAGGCCCCCGGCTTCCTCCTCGTCGAAGCCGAGGTCGACGGGCTGGACGTCGATCCCGTGGGCGGCGGCGACCCTGCTCACGCCCGCGAGGCGAGGACGGCTGTAGACCTCCAGCCCTTTCTCCCTCGGCATGAGCACCGCGATGGAGGAGCGTCCCCGCTCGGCCAGGTGCTCGGCCGCGCGGGCGCCGATCGCCTCGTTGTCGAAGACGAAGGTGGGAACCAGCGGGGACGGAGCGTCGCCGAGCGCCACGACCGTGGGGATGCCGGTGTCGTGGAGCTGGCGGACGGCCGCCCTGGTCAGCCGCCCCGCCTCGACCAGGATGGCGGACGGGCGCCACTGCGCCCAGTCGCGGGCCGCGCCGATGCCCTTGCCGCGGTCGTCGCCGTAGAGCACGACCTTGTACCCGAGCCGGCGCAGCTCCTCACCGAGGGCGTCGAGGTGGGCGGCGGCGAGGGCGCCCATGCCGGCCCTCGGCAGCGGCATGAGCACGATGTCGCTGCGGCCGCTGCGCAGCGTCCGCGCGGACGCGTGCGGGACGTAGCCGAGGCTGGCCGCGGCCTCCCGGACCTTGGCGCGGGTGGCCTCGGTGATCCGCATCCCGGGCGCGTCGTTCAGCACGTAGGACACCGTGGCCTGCGAGACCCCCGCGAGCCTGGCGACGTCGACGCTCGTGGGCGCCCGCCCGGTGCGCGGAGTCGGCTCTTCCATGCCCCCAGTATCCCGCGATCAAGGACGCGGGAGGGCTGCGCCTGGCCCCGGCGAGGCAGGGCCCCGCCATGGCCGCACGGTTCGGCTAGTGCGCAGGCACTAGGACGCGTGTAGCTGCTGGTCCGGGCGCACTAGGGGAGGACGGCGGCGGGAGACGATGCCCCGGCGGGGCGCCGGAAGGAAGTGTTGGAGACGCGCGGATCTCGCGCATTCCCCTTCCCTAGCGGTGTCTGGAGTGATCAGCACGTGGCGACATCTCTCTACCGGATCGGGCGGTGGGCCTTCCGGCGGCGCCGGCTCGTGATCGGCCTGTGGCTGGGCGTCCTGGTACTGGCCGGGGTCGCCGCCGCCACGGCGCCGGCCGGGCAGGACGAGGACCTCTCCATGCCCGGCACCGAGTCGCAGAAGGCGTTCGACCTGCTGGACGAGCGCTTTCCGCAGAGCAACGCCCAGGGCGCCGACGCCCGCCTGGTGTTCCAGGCCCCGGACGGGCGGCGGGTGACGGCCGCCGCGAGCAAGGCCGCCGTCGAGGACGCGCTCGGCTCGCTGAAGGGCGGCGACCAGGTCGCGTCGGTCACCGACCCCTACACGACCGGGGCCGTCGGCAAGGACGGCACCATCGCCTACTCCACGATCACCTACACCGCGGACGCCGTCGACCTGACCGGGCCGACCAAGCGGGCCCTGGAGGACGCCGCGGGCAGGGCCCGGGACGCGGGGCTGACCGTGGAGATCGGCGGTTCGGCCCTGGACGCGGAAGAGGCGCCGGGCGGCACGACGGAGATCGTCGGCGTGGTGGTGGCGGCGGTGGTGCTGGTCCTCGCGCTCGGCTCGCTGGTCGCGGCCGGACTGTCGCTGCTGACCGCCTTCTGGGGTGTGGCCATCGCGTTCGGCCTGGTCACCGCGCTGGCGGTGCCGCTGGGCCTGACGTCGACCGTCGCCATCCTGGCGCTGATGCTGGGGCTGGCGGTCGGCATCGACTACGCGCTCTTCATCACCTCCCGGTTCCGCGACGAGCGCGCCCGGGGCGGCGAGCCGGAGGAGGCCGCCGGACGGGCGGTGGGCACGGCCGGGTCCGCCGTGGTCTTCGCCGGCGCGACCGTCTTCATCGCCCTCGCCGGGCTGGGCGTCGTCGGGATCCCGGAGCTCACCAAGATGGGGCTGGCCGGCGCGGGCGCGGTGGCGCTCGCCGTGCTCGTCGCCCTGACGCTGGTGCCCGCATTGTTCGGCTCCTTCGGCCGGCGGGTCCTGTCCCGCGCCGTCCGCAAGGGCGGCGTGCCGGAAGGCGGGCGCCCGGGGGCCGCCGCGTCCGGGCTCGGCACCCGCTGGGCGCGGTTCGTGCTGCGCCGGCCGGTGACCGTGCTGCTGGTCGCCGGGCTCGGTCTCGGCGCGGTCGCCGTGCCGGCGCTGAGCCTGGAACTCGGGCTGCCCGGCGACGAGTCCAAGTCGGTGGAGACCACCCAGCGCCGCGCCTACGACCTGCTGTCGGAGGGTTTCGGCCCCGGCTTCAACGGCCCGCTCACCGTGGTCGTGGACATGCGGGGGTCCGCCGACCCGCGAGCCGCCGCGGACCAGGTCGTCGAGACGGTACGGGGCGTGGAGGGGGTCGCGTCGGTCGGTGACCCGGTTCTCAGCCGGGGCAAGGACACGGCCGTCCTCACCGCCGTCCCGCGGACCGCGCCGGCCGACGAGAAGACCAAGGACGTGGTACACGCGATCCGGGACGCGGTCGCCGGCGTCGAGGCCCGGACGGGCGCCGACGTCCTGGTGACCGGCACCACCGCCCTGAACATCGACATCTCCGAGGCGATGTCCGACGCGCTCGTCCCCTACCTGAGCGTCGTCATCGGCCTGGCCGTGCTGCTGCTGATGGTGGTCTTCCGCTCGGTGCTGGTCCCGGTCAAGGCCGCGCTCGGCTTCCTGCTGTCGGTGGGCGCCGCGTTCGGCGTCCTGGTCGCCGTGTTCCAGTGGGGCTGGGCGGCGGACCTGATCGGCATCGAGCAGACCGGGCCCGTCATGTCGCTGATGCCGATCCTCATCATCGGGATCGTGTTCGGGCTCGCCATGGACTACGAGGTCTTCCTGCTGTCCCGGATGCGGGAGGCCTACGTCCACGGCGCGTCCCCCGGCGAGGCGATCGTCGGCGGTTTCCGGCACAGCGGGCGCGTGGTGGCCGCCGCGGCGATCATCATGATCAGCGTGTTCACCGGGTTCGTCGGGATGAGCAATCCGACCATCCAGACGATGGGCCTCGGCCTGGCCTCCGCGGTCGCCTTCGACGCGTTCGTGGTCCGGATGGCGATCGCGCCCGCGGTCCTGGCGCTGCTCGGGCACCGGGCCTGGTGGCTGCCGCGTAGCCTGAAGCGTGTGCTGCCGAACGTGGACATCGAGGGTCGGGCACTGAGCGCGGACGCCCCCGCCTCCGCGACCGTGCCGGACGTGGTCGCCCCGCTCCCCGTCGACGGGCGCTGAGCCGGCCATGGCGAACCCGGGCGGCGGTGGCTCGCGATCACGCGGCGCGTGGTGGCGCGAGGGGACGATCACGGCGGTCGCGTTCGCGCTCTGCCTGTTCGGCGGCGCGCTGCAGGTCGACGACAAGTCGCTGGCGCCGCCGCCCGCCGCCGCCTACCTCATCGCCGTGGCGTCCTGTGCCGTGCTGCCCGCGCGGCACCGGGCGCCCCTGGCCGCCATGGCGGCCACGACCGCGTGCGGCATGCTGGTGCCGCCCCTGCACCTGCTGCTGAGCCCGCTCATCGTGGCCCCCGCCGTGGTCGTCGCCTACTCGCTCGCCGTGCGCGCCGAACGGCGCACGGCGGCCGCGGTGCTGCTCGCCGCCGCGGCGCTGCCGGCCGCCTCCGATCTCGCGTACGCGTTCGGGAGCCACTCGTGGCAGGACGCGAGCAGGGTGGCGGCGGTGGCGGCGTTCCCGCTGGTGGCCGGCGTCCTCGGGCACTCGACGCAGAACCGGCGGGCCTACCTGGCGGCCATGGAGGAGCGGGCCCGGCGGGCCGAGAAGAGCCGGGACAGCGAGGCGCGCCGCAGGGTGGCCGAGGAGCGGGTCCGCATCGCCCGGGAACTGCACGACCTCGTGGCCCACCAGATCACCCTGGCCAACGCGCAGGCCACGGTCGCCGCGCACCTCTTCGACACCCGTCCCGAGCAGACCCGCAAGAGCCTGCGGGAACTCGTCGACACCACCGCCGACGCGCTCGACGATCTGCGCGCCACGGTCGGACTGCTGCGCCAGACCGGCGACGCGGCCGCGCCCGCCGAACCGGCCCCCGGGCTGTCCCGGCTTCCCGCGCTCCTCGAATCCTTCCGCCGCGCGGGCCTGGAGGTGTCGGTGCATCACGAGGGCACGGCCAGGCCGCTGCCGCCCGGATTGGACCTCACCGCGTACCGCATCGTCCAGGAGGCGCTGACCAACGTGACCAAGCACGCCGGCACCGGCAGCGCCCGGGTGCGCCTCGCCTGGAACCGCGACCGCGTGACCATCTCCGTCGCCGACGACGGAGGGGGCGCCGCACCGTCCGCGTCGGCGGGGACGGACCGTCCGCCCGGTTATGGTCTGATCGGGATGCGCGAACGCGCCACCGCGGTCGGCGGGCACCTCTCCGCGGGCAGGCGCCCGGAGGGCGGCTTCCTCGTCTCGACCGAGCTGCCCCTCCCGCCCGCCAAGGACGCGGCGCGCGAGATCGGCGGAGCGCCGGCCGTCGAAGGGGCCGGGGACGCGCCATGACGCTCCGCGTGCTGCTCGCCGACGACCAGGCCCTGCTCCGGGGCGCCTTCCGGATGCTGCTCGACACCGCCGACGACATCACCGTGGTCGGCGAGGCCGCCGACGGCCGCGAGGCGGTGCGGCTCACCCGGGAGCTGCGCCCGGACGTGGTGGTCATGGACATCCGGATGCCCGAGGTGGACGGCCTCACCGCGACCGCGGAGATCTGCGCGGACCCGGACCTGCGCGGCAGCCGCATCCTGATCCTCACCACCTACGAGACCGACGAGTACGTCGCCCAGGCGCTCCGCGCGGGGGCCGGCGGCTTCATCGGCAAGGGCATCGGGGCGGAGGAGCTGCTGGACGCCGTGCGCACGATCGCCGCCGGCGACACGCTCCTCTCCCCCGCCGCGACCCGGTCGCTGGTCGCCCGTTTCCTGGCCGCACCGGACGACGGCCCGCCGCGCGACCCCGAGCGGCTCGCCGCGCTCACCCCGCGGGAACGCGAGATGGTGGCGCTGGTCGCGACGGGCCTGTCCAACCAGGAGATCGCCGAGCGGGTGTTCCTGAGCCCGTTCACGGTCCGCGCCCACGTGCAGCGCGCGATGACGAAGCTGGACGCCCGCGACCGGGCGCAGCTCGTCGTGATCGCCTACAGGACGGGCCTCGCCACCGCCTAGGCTCGCCCGCGCCGGTGCGGGCACGTCCGGGCCGATGTCACGGGCTCGGCTCGGGCAGGGGCACGGCGACGAGAACCTCGTCGAGGGCGCGCACGACCGGGGCGGGCAGCACGCCTTGCGTGACGAGGTCCTCCGCTGATGTGAAGCGGCGCGATCGCCGCGCCGTCACGATCGCCTTCGCGTGGTACGGGCCGACGCCCGGCAGGGACGCGAGGACGCGCTCCGGCACGGCGTTGACGTCCACCAGGCCGCCGTCGTCGAAGTCGCGCGGGAGGTCGGGGCGTCCGATCCCGAGTTCGCGCGCCATCTCCGGATGGTGCCGGAGCAGCGAACGCGCCTGCTCGCGGCGCGTGCGGCGCTCGATGTAGTCGACCATCGCCGACGCGGGGAGCCGCGAAGCGCCCGCCGGACGGCCCGGTCCGTCCGGGTCGGCGGTCAGGACGGCGACGTGGACCGCGCCGCCGAACATGGTGACGAGCCACGCGCCCATCGCCACGCCGTCCAGCGCCGAGACCGCGTCGGCGTCCTCGCTGGTGACGATCGTGAGGAAGACCGTGATCAGGACGAGGTAGCCGGCCGCCGCCGCGCCGAGGCGCGTGCTCCGGCGCCGTCCGGCGAAGTAGGCGATCATCGCCCAGGTGCAGATCCCGAACGTGACGACCGGGACGGCGCTCGCCGCGAGCCGCAGCGGCCACGGGTGCCGGCGCGCCGGGCCGTCGACGGCGGCGCCCGCGTGCGGCGCCGGCACCGCCCAGCCCAGCTGGGGTGGCGTGGCCGGGATCGCGTCGTCGGCCCATGGGGCGGTGGCGGCCGATCCGGACGTCTCCGCCAGGTCCGCGACGTGCGCGTCCGCCGGGAGGTGCGGTGCCGCCGCGTGCGCCTGGACCGGCAACCGGGTGGCGGTCGCGTCCGCCGGCACCGGGACGGGCTCCCGCGGAAGATCGCCGCGCAGGATGCCCAGGTGGAGGTGCTGGAGGCGGTCGCCGGGCTCGACGCCGAACTCCTCGGTGAGGAAGGCGCGGGCGTCCCGGTAGGCGGCCAGCGCCTCGGCCTGCCTGCCGGACCGGTAGAGGGCGAGCATCAGCAGGTGGCGCAGCCCTTCCCTGAGGGGGAAGTCGGCGACGAGCCGGTGGAGCTCCGGGACGAGCTCGGCGTGCCGTCCGAGGTCGAGGTCGATCTCGGCGGCGGCCTCCGCCGCGGCGGCGCGTTCGTCGGCGAGGCGTTCGCGTGCCGCGTCGAAGAAGCGGCCGCGGACGTCGTGCAGCGCTCGCCCCTGCCAGAGGCCGAGCGCAGCGCGCAACAGCGACCGCACCTCCTCGATCTCGCCTCGCGCGCGAGCGGCCAGCGCCTCGCGGACGTCGTCGCGGAAGACCTCCGCGTCGAGGGCGCCCCGGTCGACATGGAGCGAGTACCCGGCGCTCGTCAGCGTGAGGAGACGGCTCGGCGCACGCGGGGAACGGTCCGGTTCCAGCACGCGGCGCAGCCCCGCGACGTACTTCTGCACGACGTTCGCCCCGTTGTCGGGCGGCTCCTCCCCCCAGACGGCGTCCACGATCGCCTCGGTCGAGACCGCCCGGTTCGGTTCCAGCAGGAGGACGGCCAGCACCGCGCGCTGCTTGCCCGGCCCGAGGTCGAGCTCCTCCTCGCCCCGCCACGCGCGGAGCCGCCCGAGGATCTCGAAGCGCGGTACCTGGAGGGAAAGGGGATCGGCGGCCATGGGCACCCCCTCTGCTCAGTCGCGCCTGCGGCCGTCCGCAGCGGCGGCGCAGTGGCGCCGCAGCCGTCCGGCAGTGCGTGCGGGGTAGCCGAAGCATAACGACAGAGATCCGGCATCGGCACGCCCCAGGCTGCTCGGCGAGACCTTTTCGACCGACCTGAAAGAGGGGGACCGATGCGCATCACCACAGTGCCGCTCCTGGGGATCGCGGCCGCGCTCGCGCTCATGCCCGCGACCGCCTGCGGACCGAAGGCGGGCGGCGCGGCGAAGAAGGCGTCCGGAACCACCGCCGCCTCCCCGGCCCGCACCGCCACGCCGTCGCCCACCCCGGCCGCGAACGGGGTGGAGAAGCTGCGCCCCACCGAGATCCTGGCCCGTGCCCGCAAGGCGACGCTGGCGGCGCGGACCCTCCGGCTGCACGGGACGTTCCACGACGGCGGCAAGATCCTGGCGCTCGACTTCCGCTACGCCGGCGCGAAGGAGGCCGTCGGTGACGTGACGATGGGCCGCGAGCGGTTCACCCTGATCCGGATCGGCCGGTCCGTGTACTTCAAGGGCGACGACGCGTTCTGGAAGTCGATCGGCGGCAAGGGGGCCGCCCAGCTGATGTCCGGCAAGTACCTGCGGACGACGTCGAAGGACGAGGGCTTCGCCGACCTGGCCGAGTTCAGCGACCGGGCGAGGTTCTTCGCGGAGCTGTTCGCCCCGGAGGGCACGGTGACCAAGGGGCGGACGGAGATGATCGCGGGGACGCCCGCCATCGCGCTCCGGGACGGGTCCGGCGGGAAGCTGTACGTGGCGACGGTGGGCGAGCCGTACGCCCTGCGCATGGGCGGCGGCCCGGGGAACCGCCTGGACTTCGACGGCTACGGCGCGGCGGTCGCGATCACGGCTCCGCCCGCGGCCCAGGTCGTCGACGCCTCGGCCCTGAAGCCCTGAAGCCCTGAGCCGGCGCGGTCGGCGCGGCGGCGCGTTCCCCAGGAGGGGGCGCGAGGACGGCCCGGCCCAGATCCAGGCCCCGGCCCCGGTCAGGGCTCGAACCGGTAGCCCATTCCCGGCTCGGTGATGAAGTGCCTCGGGCGGGACGGGTCGTCCTCCAGCTTCCGGCGCAGCGAGGCCAGATAGACGCGCAGGTAGTTGGTCTCGCTGAGGTGGTTCGGGCTCCAGACCTCGGTGAGGAGCCGCCGCTGCGAGATCAGCTTGCCGGGGTTGCGCACCAGGATCTCCAGCAGTCCCCACTCGGTGGGGGTGAGGTGGACGCGCGTCCCGCCCGGACCGTGGACGATCTTGCCGTTCAGGTCGACCGAGTGGCGGCCGACGTCCACGGTGGGCAGGTCCTCGCCGGCGGGCACCCGGCGGGTGATCGCGCGGATCCGGGCCAGCAGCTCGTCGACGCCGAAGGGCTTGGTGACGTAGTCGTCGGCACCGGCGTCCAGCGCGTCGACCTTGTCGCCGCTCCCGGCCCGCCCGGACAGCACGATGATCGGCACCGCCGACCAGCCGCGCAGCCCGCGGATCACGTCGACCCCGTCCATGTCGGGCAGCCCGAGGTCGAGGATCACCAGGTCCGGATGCCATTCGGCGGCGCCGGTGAGGGCGTCCTTGCCGTCCGGAGCGACCTGGACCTGGTACCTGCGGGCCCGGAGGTTGAGCCGGAGGGTCGCGAGGATCTGCGGCGAGTCGTCCACCACCAGGACGCGCGTCATGGCCGTCTGTCCCGACGGCTCGCCGCCTCGCCGGCCGGAGCCGGTGAGGGGATGGGGAAGAGCACTGGTCACCTCTGCTGAACGTCCTGCGGGTCTGCCGGTCACCGCCGCGAATCGCTTTCCATGAATGCACCTTTTGCTGCCCGCAGCCACAAACCCCACCCTAGGGTCGAATTTCATCGCTGTTCGGGATCATTACGTCTTGTTGATGCCGCCGCCTGGAATCTTGACGCCTCCCTGACGGCCCGCCTCAGGCCGCGCTCATCGCGCGGGTCCGGCGCGGTCGTTGCCGTGGCCGATGCGGTCTCGCCAGGCGGCGACCCTGTCGATGATCCTGGGGTCGGCGAGGTCGGCCTCCGTGGCGCCCTCGCCCGGCCCGTCCACCGGACCCGGGGCCGGAGCGGCGGGGGCCTCGCCTCCGGAGGGCGCCTCGGGCGGGGTGCGCCCGGGGCCGACCGGCATGGTGAGGATCATGGTGAGGCCGCCGCCCGGGGTCTCCTCGGGGGTGATGTCGCCGTCCATGGCCTCGGCGAGGCCCCGGGCGAGGGCCAGGCCGAGGCCGACGCCGGTCTCGTTGTCGCGGTCCCCGAGCCGCTGGAACGGCTGGAAGACGCGGTCGCGGTCGGCCGGCGGGATGCCGGGGCCGCGGTCGATGACGCGCAGTTCGAGCCGGTCGCCGTGGGCACTGGCGGTGATCACGACGGGCTCGCCCGGCGGGTTGAAGCGGACGGCGTTGGCGATGAGGTTGGCGAGGACGCGCTCCAGGAGCGCCGGGTCGGCGACCATCTCGGGCAGGTCGTCGGGGATGTGGATCTCGACGGCGTCCCGGTCGGTGTCGCCGATCGCCCGGGCGACGATGTCCTCGGCGGCGACGCGGCGCGGGGACAGGCCGAGCGATCCGGCCTGCAGGCGGCTCATGTCCAGCAGGTTCGTGACCAGGTGGTCGAGCCTGGCCAGGGACTCGGCGGCGGTGGCGACCAGCTCGTCCTGGTCCTCGGCGCTCCAGGCGACGTCCGGGCTGTGCAGGCTCTCGACCGCGGCCTTGGCGGAGGCGAGCGGGGTGCGCAGGTCGTGGCTGACGGCGTTGAGCAGCGCAGTGCGCATCCTGTCGGCGGCTTCCAGCGGGCGGATCTGGCGGGCGGTCTCGGCGAGGCGCTGGTGGCGGAGCGCGACGGCGGCCTGGGCGGCGAACGCCTCGAGCACGCGGCGGTCCGAGGCGGGCAGCGTCCGGCCCCGCAGGACGAGGGAGAGCGTGCCGTCCTCGACCAGGATGTCGGACTCGCCGGCGTCCGGGCTGGTGCAGGGTTCGCCGCCGGCGGTGGCCACGATCCCCCAGCAGTCCGGATCACGCAGCGTGTCGGGCGTGACGGGCGCGTCCGGGTCGCGTTCCAGCAGCGTGACGGTGCGGAGCGCGTAGGTCTCGCGGAGCCGTTCGAGGATGTTCCCCAGCGCGCTGTAGCCGCCGGGCCCCGCGATCGGCGCGTGCTCGCCCCGCAGGATGTCTCCGGCGAGGGTGGACAGCACCTCCGCGTCGGCGCGGGCCCGGGCCGCCTCCCGGCTGCGGCGCACGGTGATGTCGACGATCGTGCTCACCGTCACGCCCACCACCACGTAGATCACGAGCTGGAGCACCGCCTCGGGATGCTGGACGGTGAACTTCCCGATGGGCGGGGTGAAGTAGTAGTTGAGCAGCAGGGAGCCGCCGATCGCCGCGAACAGCGCCGGATACAGCCCGCCCAGCAGCGCAACGCCGACGACCGCCGCCTGGAACAGCAGGATGTCGCTGGCCAGGGACAGCTGTTCGCGCAGCTGCACCAGCAGGACGGTCAGCAGCGGCAGCCCGGCCGCGGCCAAGGCGAACCCGGCGTTGCGGCGCGCGGCCGGAAGGCCCGGCGTTCTCCGCGCCCTCCACCGGCGCCCCTGGTTGGTCTCCTCGTGGGTCACCAAGTGCACGTCGATGGTTCCGGACTGCGCCGTCGTCGTGACGCCGACGCCGCGCGAGAACAGCTGGGCGACCCGCCCCCGCCGGGACGCGCCGAGGACGAGCTGGGTGGCGTTGACGCCGCGCGCGAAGTCCAGCAGCGCGTCCGGCACGTTCGACCCGACGACCTGGTGGTAGCTGCCGCCCAGGCTCTCCGCCAAGGCGCGCTGCCGGGTCAGGTTCGCGGGGCTCACGTCGGTGAGCCCGTCGTTGCGGGCGACGTGCACGGCGAGCAGGTCGGCGCCCTTGGTGCGGTCGGCGATGCGGGCGGCGCGGCGGATGAGGGTGTCACCCTCGGGACCGCCCGTGAGGGCGACGACGACGCGCTCGCGGGTCTCCCAGGTGCGGGCGATGCCGTGGTCGGCGCGGTACCGGTCGAGCTGGTCGTCGACCTTGTCGGCCAGCCACAGCAGTGCCAGCTCCCGCAGCGCGGTGAGGTTGCCGACGCGGAAGTAGTTGCCGAGCGCGGCGTCGATCTTCTCCGGCGCGTAGATGTTGCCGTGCGCCATCCGGCGGCGCAGCGCCTCCGGCGCCATGTCGACCAGCTCGACCTGGTCGGCGCGGCGGACCACCTCGTCGGGGACGGTCTCGCGCTGCGGGACCCCGGTGATCTGCTCGACGACGTCGTTGACCGACTCCAGGTGCTGGACGTTGACGGTGGTGACCACGTCGATGCCGGCGTCCAGGATCTCCTCGATGTCCTGCCACCGCTTGGTGGTGCGCGAGCCGGGCACGTTGGTGTGCGCCAGCTCGTCGATCAGCGCGACCTGGGGCCTGCGGGCGATGACGGCACCGGCGTCCAGCTCGGTGAAGCTCGTGCCGCGGTAGCCGAGCGTCCTGCGCGGGACGACCTCCAGGCCTTCCAGGAGCGCGGCGGTGCGCGGCCTGCCGTGGGTCTCCACGAAGCCGACCACCACGTCGGTGCCCCGTTCCCGGCGGCGGGCGCCTTCGGCGAGCATGGCGTAGGTCTTGCCGACGCCGGGCGCCGCGCCGAGATAGACGCGCAACCTGCCGCGCCCCATGCGCACCTCCTTCGTTGAGCGCCCGCCGTGGTGGGCCCCGGACCGGATCTCCGGGGGCCCACCACGGCACCGGGCTCGAGCGGGATCAGCCGCGGACCGGGTGGGTCCGGTCGAGCGCGATGTTGAGCTTGAGGACGTTGACGCGCCGCTCGCCCATGAAGCCGAGGTCGCGCCCGTCGGTGTTGTCCGCGACCAGCCGCCGCACCTCGGCGGGCGTCATGCCGCGGGCCTTGGCGACCCGGTTCACCTGCAGCGAAGCGTAGGCGGGCGAGATGTGCGGGTCGAGGCCGCTGCCGCTCGCGGTGACCGCGTCGGCCGGGACGGCGGGCTCGGCGGGCGCGCCGCCCTTGATCGGCACGACGAGGCCCCTGGCGTAGTCCTCACCGTACTTGGCGAGCTCGACCGGCACGCCCTTGTAGGCGGCGATGAACGGCGCCTTCACCACGCCCTGCTCCTCGTTGAGGCTGACCACCCGGGTGGGGTGCGGGACGGTGCCGTCGGCGGTGCGGTGCCCGAACACCGCCAGGACGGCGCCGACACCGCCCGGGGTGCAGAACGGGCGCGCCCCGCTGACGCCTTCGAGCTCGCCGACGGCCTTGCTGCGGCCGCACACCTGGGTGAGCAGGCTCTGCTCGGCGTTCTCGTCCTCCTTCCCGGCGGCGACCAGCTTCGGGTCGGGCAGGGTGTCGACGATGTCCTCGGGCCCGAGGTTGCTCGCGGACGTGGCGGTCGGGTCGTAGCCGTCTCCGGCGTTGGACGGGCGGCTCTGGAAGTACTGCTTGAGCGGGTTGCCGTCGGAGTCGGTGAACGACTGGCCGATGAGCGCGCTCCCGACCGTGCGGCCGTGCAGGGAGACGTAGGAGCCGTCGGCGTGGTGCTTCAGGCCGGGGATCTGGCCGACCGCGAACACGGCCAGCGGGTAGGCGACGCCGAGCAGGACGGTCAGCACGAGCACGGCGCGCAGCGCGGCGAGGTGCTGCCGGATCCAGGTGGGATAGCGCATGTCAGGACATCCCCGGAAGGAAGCGGATGATGAGGTCGATGATCTTGATGCCGACGAACGGCGCGACGATGCCGCCCAGCCCGTAGACGTACAGGTTGCGCGAGAGCAGCGTGGACGCGCTGCTGGGCCGGTACCGGACACCGCGCAGGGCCAGCGGGATCAGCGCGATGATGACCAGCGCGTTGAACACGACGGCGGACAGGATCGCGGACTGCGGGCTGTGCAGCCGCATGATGTTGAGGGCGTCCAGCCCCGGGTAGAGGCCGGCGAACAGCGCCGGGATGATCGCGAAGTACTTGGCGATGTCGTTGGCGATCGAGAAGGTCGTCAGCGCGCCGCGGGTGATGAGCAGCTGCTTGCCGATCTCCACGATCTCGATGAGCTTGGTCGGGTCGGAGTCCAGGTCGACCATGTTCCCGGCCTCCTTGGCGGCCGAGGTGCCGGTGTTCATCGCGACGCCCACGTCGGCCTGCGCGAGCGCGGGCGCGTCGTTGGTGCCGTCGCCGGTCATCGCGACGAGCCGGCCGCCCTCCTGCTCGCGCTTGATGAGCGCGAGCTTGTCCTCGGGCTTGGCCTCGGCGAGGAAGTCGTCCACGCCGGCCTCGTCGGCGATGGCCTTGGCGGTCAGCGGGTTGTCGCCCGTGATCATCACGGTGCGGATGCCCATCCGGCGCATCTCGTCGAACCGCTCGCGCATCCCGGCCTTCACCACGTCCTTGAGGTGGATGACGCCGAGGACCCGCGCGGTGCGGTCCACGACCTCGCCGACGACCAGCGGGGTGCCGCCGGAGGCGGAGATGCCGTCCACGATCCGGTGCAGGTCCGCCGGGACGTCGCCGCCCTGCTCGCGGACCCACTCGCCCACCGCGGCGGCGGCGCCCTTGCGCAGCATCCGGTCGGGCGTGCCGTTGCCGGACTCGTGCAGGTCGACGCCGCTCATCCGGGTCTGTGCGGAGAACGGCACCCAGGTGGCGTGCGACAGCTCGCCGGGCGTGCGCTCCCGCAGGCCGTGGCGCTGCTTGGCGAGCACCACCACCGAGCGGCCCTCCGGGGTCTCGTCGGCCAGGCTGGACAGCTGCGCCGCGTCGGCCAGCTCGTCGGCGCCGCCGGACCGCAGCGGCAGGAACTCGGCGGCCTGCCGGTTGCCCAGGGTGATCGTGCCGGTCTTGTCCAGCAGCAGGGTGTTGACGTCGCCGGCGGCCTCGACGGCGCGTCCGCTCATCGCGAGGACGTTGCGCTGGACGAGCCGGTCCATGCCGGCGATGCCGATCGCCGACAGCAGCGCCCCGATCGTGGTCGGGATGAGGCAGACCAGCAGCGACACCAGCACGATCCCGGTGACGCCGTGGGCGTCGAGCGCCGGGCCGTCGCCGACGCCGGGGTTGACGGACCTGGAGAAGATCGCCAGCGGCTGCAGCGTGGCGACCGCCAGCAGGAAGATGATCGTCAGCGCGGCGAGCAGGATGTTGAGGGCGATCTCGTTCGGCGTCTTCTGCCGGCTCGACCCCTCCACCAGCGCGATCATGCGGTCGATGAACGACTCGCCGGGCTTCTGGGTGATCTTCACGATGATGCGGTCCGACAGCACCTTGGTCCCGCCGGTCACCGCGGACCGGTCGCCGCCGGACTCGCGGATGACCGGCGCCGACTCGCCGGTGATCGCCGACTCGTCCACGCTGGCGATGCCCTCGACGACGTCGCCGTCCCCGGGGATGATCTCGCCGGCCTCGACCACGACATGGTCGCCCTGCCGCAGGTCGGGGGCGGCGACCCGCTCCTCGCGCAGGTCGGCGCGGTCCCGGGCCCAGCCGGTCAGGCGGCGCGCCACCGCGTCGGTCTTGGCGCGGCGCAGCGCGTCCGCCTGCGCCTTGCCCCGGCCCTCGGCCACCGCCTCCGCCACGTTCGCGAAGACGACGGTGAGCCAGAGCCACGCCGCGATCAGCCACGCGAACACGCTCGGGTCCAGCGCGGCCAGGACCGTGGTCCACACCGCGCCGATCTCCACGATGAACATCACCGGGTTGCGCCACAGGGTGCGCGGGTCGAGCTTGCGCAGCGCGTCCGGGAGGGACGTCACCATCTGCTTCGGGTCGAGCAGGCCGCCCTGGATCCTGCCTCCGCCGCGGTGTTCCGGCGGCCGGGGCGCCGAACCCGACGCCCGAACGGTCTGAGTGGTCATGAGTGGATTCCTTCGGCCAACGGCCCCAGCGCCAGCGCGGGGAGGAAGGTGAGCGCGACGAGGACGACGGTGACGCCGACGACCAGGCCGACGAACTGCGGCCGGTGCGTGGGCAGCGTGCCGTCCGACTCCGGGGCCTGCCCCTGCCGGGCCAGCGACCCCGCCAGCGCCAGGACGAAGATCATCGGCAGGAAGCGTCCGAGGGCCATGCACAGGCCGAGCGCGGTGTCGTAGAACACGGTGTTGACGGTGAGCCCGGCGAACGCCGAGCCGTTGTTGTTGGACGCCGAGGTGAACGCGTACAGCACCTCCGACAGCCCGTGCGCCCCGTGGTTCAGCATCCCGGCGCGGCCGCTGCCGGTCGCCATCGCCACGCCCGTGCCGGCCAGCACCAGGATCGGCGTGATGAGGAAGTACATCGACGCCAGCTTGATCTCGCGGGAGCCGATCTTCTTGCCCAGGTACTCGGGCGTACGGCCGACCATCAGGCCCGCCACGAACACCGTGATGACGGCGAGGATCAGCATCCCGTACAGGCCCGATCCCGTCCCGCCGGGCGCGACCTCGCCGAGCATCATGTTGAACATCGTCATCATGCCGCCGAGGCTGGTGTAGGAGTCGTGGAAGGAGTCCACGGCGCCCGTCGAGGTCAGCGTGGTCGCGGCGGCGAACGTCCCGGAGTTGGAGACCCCGAACCGGGTCTCCACGCCCTCGGTGGCCCCGCCGACCGCGGTCGGCACCGTCCCGTGGTGCATGAGCTGGAACACCTGGACGAGCACGACGCTGATGACGGCCAGGGTCGCCATCACCGAGACGATCGCGTACCCCTGCCGGTTGCTGCCGACCATCCGGCCGAACGTCCGGCACAGCGGGAACGGGATGAGCAGGATGAGGAAGATCTCCAGCCAGTTCGTCCACGGGGCGGCGTTCTCGAACGGATGCGCGGAGTTGGCGTTGTAGAAGCCGCCGCCGTTGGTGCCCAGCTCCTTGATGGCCTCCTGGCTGGCCACCGGCCCGCCGGTGATCGCCTGGTGCCCTCCGGACAGCGTGTTCACCACGTGGTCGTTGGCGTCCGCGAAGTTCTGCACCAGCCCGCCGGCGATGAGCACGAGGGCGCCGGCGAACGCGATCGGCAGCAGGATCCGCAGGGTGCCGCGCACCAGGTCGACCCAGAAGTTCCCGAGCGTGTCGGTGCGCTTGCGGGCGAAGCCCCGCACGAGCGCGATGGCGACGGCCATGCCGACGGCGGCGGACACGAAGTTCTGCACCGCCAGCCCCGCCATCTGCACCAGGTGGCCCATCGTCGACTCGCCCGAGTACGACTGCCAGTTGGTGTTGGTGACGAAGCTGACCGCGGTGTTCCACGCCTGGTCCGCCTTGACCGGCGGGAAGCCGAGGCTCAGCAGCAGATGGTTCTGCAGCCGCTGCAGCCCGTACAGGAACAGGACGCTGATGACCGAGAACGCGAGCACGCTGCGCGCGTAGACGGGCCAGGTCTGCTCGGCGTCCGGCTTCGCGCCGATCAGCCGGTAGATCACCCGCTCGGCGCGCGCGTGCCTCGTACCGCTGTAGACGCGGTACATATAGTCGCCCAGCGGCCGATAGACCACCGCGAGGGCGAGCACGAGGGATCCGATGAAGATGATCCCCGCGAGGGTCGTACTCATCTAGAAGCGCTCCGGATACAAGAGTGCGGCGATAAGGAAGATGGTCAGGATCGCGGCGAGCACGAGACCGACCGCGTTCTCGGCGGTCACAGCTTCTCCACGCCCCTCACCACAAGCCCGAGCAGGACGAACACGCCCACGGTCAGCAGAACGAACACCACGTCGCTCATAGTCGTTTTCCTTGTCGAATGTCATCGCGGCCGGTACGCCCGTCACGAACGCGCACGGCACACCCCCTCCCAGCGGCCGCGCGGCCGCCTCCAGGCGCTCCATCGCGGCCTCCCAGCGCTCATCACGCCCCGGTTCCTTCCAGGGCACAATGGAGTAAAGCGCCGTTTTGGGGAGAGTTGACCGACCTTGACGCCCTTTTAGCGGCGTGAGCGGCAGAATTAACGCGTTCCTAACGCCGGGCCCCTCCCGCAGTGGCGCAGGTCACCCGCGGCCATAGCGGGCCACTTCACAGCGCTCTCCCAAAGCGACCGGAACCGCTCCCCGCCCGGCCATTCCCACGCCACCGATTCCAGTGGCCGAGCGGAAAGGCCCGCCACTCGGAACGTGACGGGCCTACATCTGGTATGCGTCTTTCGCGGATCGACCGGCCGACGGCGCCGCCGGCTCACCTGAAGGTCATCCGGTGGGAATGAACCGGGAATGACGGAGCGGCCCGCCCTGCCCGGGCAGGGCCGCGTTCGCCTTCCATCGGCCGGATACCGCCTGCGGCGGCTTCAGCCGACGTCCCGGCGGAGCAGGTCCTCCTCCGTCTCCCTGCGGACGAGGACGCGGACGCGCCCGTCGCGGACGGCGACCACGGGCGGGCGGCGGACGAGGTCGTAGTTGGAGGCCATCGAATGGTGATAGGCGCCGGTGCAGGGCACCGCGAGGAGGTCGCCGGCGCGGACGTCGGCGGGCAGCGGCACGTCGTGGACGAGGACGTCCCCGGACGCGCCGTGCTTCACGCTGACCACCCGGTAGACCGTCACGCCCGCCCGCGCGACGATGGCGCGGCCGGGTTCCACGGTGATCCTCGGCACGGGCAGGCGCCGCTCGCGGCAGGCGGCGCCCACGGCCGCCCGCTCGAAGGCGGTCATGTCGGCGACCTGGGATCCGATGTGGCAGTGCAGGCCGGCGAGCTCCAGCCCCCGCTGCGCGAGGACCCGCCGGACCGCCTCGGCGGCCGCGCCGGAGGCCAGGGAGAACCCGAACTTCTGGTCGTCGGTGCCCGTGGCCATCGCGGCATGGGTGTGCGGGTCGACTCCCGGCGTGGCCCGGACCATCAGCCTCGGCCGGACGCCGCCGGTGGCGAGCGCCGCCAACCGGTTGATCTCGCTGAACGAGTCGACCACGATGCGGCCCACTCCGTGGCCGAGCGCGGGCTCCGCCAGGACGATCCAGTGCTGCGCGTCCCCCATCGCCTGACGGATGTGCGCGACATCGGTGAAGGCCAGCCCGACCCGTTCCGCCCCTTGGTCCGTTCGCCCCGTCCTGAGGACGAGAGCGCCATCGGCGCCCTCCCCCACCGGAGCGATCCAAGGATGACCGCCGTCGTCCACGTGCCCCTTCTCTCCACGAATCCCGGTAGGGCGACCACGTTAAACCGCTCCAGGGCGTAGCCCTCGGTTCAGCTACGGAGAATTAACGCCGCAACTTTAAAATTGTCGAATTCCATACGGCGCCCCCGGCATCCCGCGCCGCGAACGGCCGCTGGTCGCATTGGCCGCCCTGAATGGAACCCGCACATCCCGGCGCGGCACAACGGTCCACTCGCGGCCCGTCCCTGGTCGCGGGCCGGTAGGCGGCGCGGCATACGCTGGGATCACCATGAGGACGCCCAAGGACGGCGCGCTGAGCCGCCGCAGGCTGGTCGCCGGATGGGCCCTGGCACTCGCCGGACCACCGCTGCTGACCGGGCTGCTGCTGCCCTGGCGCGGCGATCTCGGCCTCGCGTCCGAACTGCTGGTGTTCCTGACCTTCACCGTCCTCGTCGCGCTGGCGGGCGGGCTCGGCCCGGCGCTGTTCGCCGCGATCGCCGGGAACCTGCTGACGAACTGGTTCTTCACGCCGCCCTACTACACGCTCACCATCGCCGACTTCGAGCACGTCCTGGCGCTCGTCCTGTCGGTGGTGGTCGCGGCCGCGGTGTCGCTGGTGGTGGACCTCGCCGAGCGGCGGCGCCGCTGGGCCGTCCAGGCCGGGAGCGAGTCGGTGACGCTGAGCCGGCTGTCCACCACCGTGCTGCGCGGCGAGGACACCCTGCCCGACCTGCTCCGCCAGGCGCGGGAGACGTTCGCGCTGACGTCGGTGACCATGCTGGAGCGGACCCGGCACGGCTGGGACGTCCTCGGATCGTCCGGCGACGGGTACTGCACCGACCCGCACCAGGCGGACATGCGGGTGGCGGTGACCGGCGACCTGCTGCTGGCCCTGCGCGGCCGGGTGCTGCCCGAGGCCGACCGGCGGGTGCTGTCGGCGTTCGCGCACCAGGCGGCGGCCGCCGTGGACCGGCAGCGGCTGCAGGCCGAGGCGACCCGGGCCCGCGAGCTCGCCGAGATCGACAAGGTCCGGACGGCGCTGCTCGCCGCCGTCTCCCACGACCTGCGCACCCCGCTCGCGTCGGTGAAGGCGAGCGTCAGCAGCCTGCGCCAGGACGACGTGGAATGGGACCCGGAGGACCGCGCGGAGCTGCTCGCCGCGATCGAGGAGTCTGCCGACCGGCTGAACCGGCTGATCGCCAACCTGCTCGACATGACCCGGCTGGAGACCGGCGCGGTCGCGCCGCTGACGCGCCCGACGACGCTGGACGAGATCGTCCCGTTCGCGCTCGCCGCGGTGCCGGAGGCGCGGATCGAGGTGGACGTCCCCGAGACCCTGCCGCCCGTGCTCGTCGACCCCGGCCTGCTGGAACGGGCGCTCGCGAACGTGGTGGAGAACGCCGTCCGGTACGGGGCGGGGCCCGTCCAGGTCGTCGCGAGCGAGCTGCGCTTCGGCGTCGGAGAGGGGCGGATCGAGATCCATGTGGTGGACGACGGGCCCGGCGTGCCCGATCACGACAAGGACCGCGTCTTCGGGTCCTTCCAGCGGCTCGGCGACGCGCCGAAGGGCGCCGGCGTGGGGCTGGGCCTGGCGGTCGCCCGCGGCTTCACCGAGGCGATGGGCGGGACGCTCACCGCGCGCGACACCCCGGGCGGGGGGCTGACGATGGTGTTCGCGTTGCCGATCGCGCCGGACGCGCCGGCGGCGGAGGAGGGCCGATGACCCTGGTGCTCGTGGTGGAGGACGAGCCGCAGATGGTCCGCACGCTGCGGATCAACCTGAAGGTCCGCGGCTACGAGGTGCAGGCCGCGCCGGACGGCCGGACCGCGCTCGACCTCGCCGCCCGGCGCCCCCCGGACGTGGTGATCCTCGACCTCGGCCTGCCCGACATGGACGGCACCGAGGTGATCCGGGGCCTGCGCGGCTGGCTCGGCGTCCCGATCATCGTGCTGTCGGCCCGGCACGGGTCGCCGGACAAGGTCGCCGCGCTCGACGCGGGCGCCGACGACTACGTGACCAAACCCTTCGGGATGGACGAGTTCCTGGCGCGGCTCAGGGCGGCGATCCGGCGATCCGCGCCGGTGGAGGGCGGCAGCGCCGTGGTCGCCACCGACGCGTTCACCATCGACCTCGCGGCGAAGCGCGTCACGCGGGAGGGCGCCGACGTCCGGCTGACGCCCACCGAATGGCATCTGCTGGAGCTGCTGGTGCGCAACCCGGGGCGGCTCGTGAGCCAGCGGCAGCTGCTGCGCGAGGTCTGGGGCCCGGCGTACGAGACGGAGACGCACTACCTGCGCGTCTACTTCGCCCAGCTGCGCCGCAAGCTGGAACGCGACCCGTCCCGGCCCCGCCACCTGATCACCGAACCGGGGATGGGCTACCGCTTCGAACCCTGACCCGGCCCTGCCCTCCGGCACTGCTTCCCGGCACTGCTTCCCGGCCCTGGTCACCGGCGATGGCCGGGCGGGGATCCGCGGCCGGCGCGCGGCGTTAAGGACGCGTCAAGATCGGCGGTGTCGCCGTCAAGAGCGCGTTAAGGAAGCTGTCGACGCGGCCGGGCGGGGCAGTCGGATGGGAATGTGCGCAATGTCCTCACCCCCAAGCGCCTGCTGGTCGGCCGCCCGCTGCGGAGCGAGCAGATGGGCGAGACGCTGCTGCCCAAGAAGCTGGCGTTGCCGGTGTTCTGCAGCGACCCGCTGTCGTCCAACGCGTACGCCACCGAGGAGATCCTGCTCGGCCTGAGCCTGGGCGGGCTCGCGCTGTTCCACGTCGCCCCGTGGATCGCCCTCGCGGTGGTCGTGCTGCTGACCGTGGTGGTGCTGTCGTACCGGCAGACCTGCCACGCCTACCCCAACGGCGGCGGCGCGTACGCGGTGAGCCGCGAGAACCTGGGCGTGAACGCGTCCCTGACCGCCGCGAGCGCGCTGCTGGTCGACTACGTGCTGACCGTCGCGGTGTCGGTCGCGGCGGGCGTGGCCAACATCGTCTCGGCCTTCCCGGCGCTGGCCCCCTACTCCGTCGCGCTCTGCCTGGGGCTGGTCGCCCTGCTGGCCCTCATGAACCTGCGCGGGGTCAAGGAGTCGGGGTCGGTGTTCGCCGTCCCCACCTACGGGTTCATCGCCGTCATCGGCGTCGTGATCGTCTGGGGGCTGGTCCGGGCGCTGCTCGGCGACACCCCGCAGGCCGAGTCGGCGCACTTCGGCATCGCGTCGCACCACCAGACCACCGGGCTGCTGGCCGTCGCGCTGATCCTGCGCGCCTTCTCCCAGGGGTGCACGGCGCTGACCGGCGTCGAGGCCGTCAGCAACGGGGTGCCCAACTTCAGGAAGCCGAAGAGCCGGAACGCCGCCGACACCCTGGCGATCATGGGCGCGGTCACCATCGCGATCTTCGCCGGGATCACCTGGCTGGCGCTGGCCGCGCACGTCCGGATCGCCGACAGCGTCTCCGCCCTCACCGGCGCCCCGCCCGGCTACGAGCAGAAGACGGTGATCACCCAGGTCGCCGCCGCCGTGTCCGGCTCGGGATCGTGGCTGTTCTACCTCGTCGCCGGATTCACCGCCGCGATCCTGGTCCTGGCGGCGAACACCGCCTACAACGGCTTCCCGATCCTCGCCTCGATCCTCGGCGAGGACGGCTTCCTGCCCAAGCAGTTCTCCCGGCGCGGCGACCGCCTGGTCTTCAGCAACGGCGTCGTCATCCTCGCCGTCCTGGCCGGCGGCCTCATCTGGATCTTCAACGCGAGCACCACCCGGCTCATCCAGCTCTACATCATCGGGGTCTTCGTCTCCTTCACCCTCAGCCAGGCCGGCATGGTCAAGCACTGGACAACCGCGCTGCGCACCACGCCGCCGGGCACCCGGCCCGCCCGGCACGCGCTGCACCGCGCCCGGGCGATCAACGCGGCCGGCACCGTGCTGACCGCGCTCGTCCTGGTCGTCGTGCTGATCACCAAGTTCACGCACGGCGCCTGGATCGTGGTCATCGCGATGCCGCTGGTGTTCCTGATGATGAAGGGCATCCACCGCCACTACTCCCGGGTCGCCGTCGAGCTGTCGGCCGGCGACGGCTCCCTCGCGCTGCCGAGCCGGATCCACGCCGTCGTCCTGGTCTCCAAGCTGCACGCACCGACCCTGCAAGCGCTCGCGTTCGCCCGCGCGACGCGTCCGTTCGACCTGACCGCGGTGACCGTGTCGACGTCCGCCACCGACACCACCGCGCTCGAAGAGGAATGGGCGCGGCGCGACATCCCCGTCCCGCTCAAGGTCCTGGACTCCCCGTACCGCGACATCACCGGCCCGGTGCTGGACTACGTCGGCCGGATCCGCCGCAAGAGCCCCCGCGACGTCGTCTGCGTGTTCATCCCCGAGTACGTCGTCGGCCACTGGTGGGAGCACCTGCTGCACAACCAGAGCGCGCTGCGGCTGAAGGCGCGGCTGCTGTTCCGGTCCGGGGTCATGGTCACCAGCGTCCCGTGGCAGCTCGGCTCGGCGGAGGCCGCGTTCGCCCGCCGCACCGACGAGGCGGCGCTGACCTCCCGCCACCAGGCCGCGAGCACGATCACCGCGCGCCGCCCCCGGATGCCCGCCGGCTGATCAGCTCTGGGTGGCGATGAGGCGTCGCAGTGCGGCCTGGGCGGGCGGCCCCCAGGTGGCCTTGCCGCCGGGCCTGCCGTGGACGCCGGCGTCCCCGATGAGGAGGCAGGCGAGCGCGCGGCCCACCGCCCATCCGCGGGCGCGGCGCAGCGTCGCGGCGTCAGGTGCCGGCCGGTAGGCGGCGAGGAAACGGTCGGCGGCGCCGTCCGGCAGCAGGGTCCAGGCGGCGGCGAGGTCGATGGACGGGTCGCCCGCGAAGAGGTCGCCGAAGTCGACCACGCCGCAGACGGTGCCGTCCTCGGTGAGGACGTTCGCCGGATGCAGGTCGCCGTGGAGCCAGAGCGCCGGGCCGTCCCAGTCGGGTGCGGCGACGGCGTCGTCCCAGACCGCGCGGACGGCGTCTGGGTCAGGCACGAGACCCAGCTCGGTGACGGCGGCGAGCTGCTCGGCGAAGCCCTCGGAGTAACCCTTCAGGGGCCCTCCGCGGCCCCTGCCGGCGGGCGCCCGCTCGGGGGCGGGCCGGTGGAGCGCCGTGAGGAAGGCGGCGAGGGCGGTGGCCGCGTCCTCCCCGCGCGTGACGGGCGCGCGGTCGGCGGGCGTGCCCGGCACCCACGTGGTGACGATCCACGGCCGCGGGAACCGGGCGGAGGGCTCGCCGAGACGTCGCGGAACGGGGACCGGCAGCGGAAGGCGCGGGGCGAGCGCGGGCAGCCAGGTGTGCTCCTTGCGCACCAGCTCGTCCGCTGACTCCGTCGCCCAGGGCAGCCGGACGGCGAGGTCGTCGCCGAGCCGCCACAGCTGGTTGTCCCAGCCGCGCGCGCCGAACCTCACCGGGTGCTCGGCCAGGTCGGGGTGCTGGTCGCGCAGCAGGTCCCGCACCAGCTCCGCGGTGATCTCGATCTCCCCATGCGCCATGCGGAGCGACCCTACGCGCCCGCCGGCTCCTCAGAGGGCGACGAAGGTCAGGCCGCGCTGCTTGAGGGCGGGGATGACGGTGCGGAGCGCCGCGACGGTCTGGGAGCGGTCGCCGCCGCCGTCATGGCACAGCAGGATGTCGCCCGGCTTGGCCTTCTCGAGGTTCTCGGTGATGTGCGGGACGCCGGGGCGGGCCCAGTCGCGGGGGTCGACGCCCCAGTCGACGCAGATCATCCCGAGGGCGGTGGCGGTCTCGATGACCTGCGGCGACCAGTTCCCGCCCGGGGAGCGGAAGAACCGCGGGGCGGCGGAGGCGGCCTGCGCGATGCGGTCGTGCGCCTCGGCGATCTCCTGCTGGATGCGCGCCGCGGGCAGCCTCGGCAGGTTGATCGGGTGGGTGAGGGTGTGGTCGGCGATCTGGTGCCCCGCCGCGACGATCCGCTGGACGAGCCGGGCGTTGTCCGGTACCTGCTCGCCGATCATGTTGAAGGTCGCGTGCACGTCGAACTCGGCGAGCACGTCCAGGACCTTGGGCGTCCAGTACGGGTGCGGCCCGTCGTCGATGGTCAGCGCCACCGCGTTCGGCGGCGCCGCCGGAGCCAGGTCGTGCAGGGAGTGGATCGGGCTGGTGGCGGCCCGCATGGACCGGGCCGGCGCGAACCCGGGATCGGGCGGCGGCGCGGGAGCCCGGTGGGCCGCGGCCGCGTGCGCCGAGCGGTGCCGCTCCGGACGCCACAGCTCCGGAGTCACGCCGGCGGCCACGCCCGCGGCCCCAGCGACGATCATGGTCAGCACCTGGCGGCGATCCATTCCAAGGGTCCTTTTGTCGTAGAAGGCGTCGGGTGGTGAGACGACCCGGCGATCCGGCGGGTTGGCGCCCGCCCCTGCTGGATTTCCCTGGGAATCGCGT
Organism: Actinomadura montaniterrae; assembly: GCF_008923365.1. Lineage (GTDB taxonomy): Bacteria > Actinomycetota > Actinomycetes > Streptosporangiales > Streptosporangiaceae > Spirillospora > Spirillospora montaniterrae. The sequence continues at coordinate 34,852 of NZ_WBMR01000001.1, read as the reverse complement.
CTGAACATCATCGGGCCCGTCCGTGCGGGCCTTCGTCGCCGCGGCCGCGGGCGCAGCCGTCCGCTCTGGCCGGGAATGTCCGGGTCAGTTCGTGCGCCGCCTGATCGCCGCCTCCAGGTTGTCGAGCTCGGTGCCGCGGTGGGCGCGGTACTCCCGCGTCCAGGCCTCGTCGTGGAGGGGGTCGATCGTCATGACCAGGTTCGTGCGGTCACCCGCGGCCTCGATATCGATGACGGTCAGATGCTCGTACGGGTCGGTGCCGGGCACGAAGTCGACCCGCGGCAGGTAGGCGAGGCGCGTCGGCGCCACGACCTCGGTGAACGTCTTGAGCAGCTCGGCCGTCAGCGGATTGCCGGTCTCGCGCATGAACGCGACCTGCTCCGGCGCGGTCGCGGTCATCGTGTAGCGCAGCCGGCCGCCCGGCTTGAGCTCGATCTCGCCGACGCGGGTCGCGAAGCCGTCGGGGGCCCACCACTCCTCCAGCCCGGCGGCGGTGGTCAGCAGCTCCCAGACGAGCTCGGCCGGAGCGTCGTAGGCGCGCTCGAGTCGTGCGGCGTCCGGGCTGGACGCGGGTTCGGTGGTCATGGGTTCTCCTCGGTCGAAGGACGGGAATCGGGTGATGGCGGACGCCGGGGCGGGGCCGGCGTCCGCGGGCCGTGCTCAGTCCCAGCGGCTGATCTCGCCGGCGGGGAAGGGCGTGAACGCGTCGCTCTCGGCGCCGGTCTTGAGGCTGGTGAGGTAGGCGCCCCAGTTGGTGCTGCACCCGCTCATGAACTCGCCGGCCTGCTCCCAGCCGGCGTGCGTGAACAGGAGGGTCGTCCGGTCGCGGCCGCCGGGCCGCAGCGTGAAGGTGATCCGGGTGCCGAGCCAGGTGTCGGGCCCGTCGGTGACCCGCCAGACCACGCTGTCCGGGGCGTCGGCCAGGACCTCCAGGACGGCGGCGGGCCGCTCGGCGTCGCGGAAGAAGACGCTGAAGCTGGAGCCGACGGCGTGCTCGCCGGCGAGCGGACGCCCCGTCCACCAGCGGGCGATGCCGTCGGTGCTGGCGACGAGGTCGTGGACCCGCTGCGGCGCGGCGTCGATGCTGATGCGGTGCAGGATGTCGGGCATGTCGGGCTCCTTCGGTCGGGCGGCGCCGGGGCGCCGGCCAGGTCGCGGTGGTGCGGTCCTGTCGGGCGGACCTACAGCGGTGACGAACGGCCGGCCGCGGGACGGACACCGCGCCGGAAAAAAAACGGGAGCCGGTCGCCGTCCGTCCGCGGGGGTGCCGTTCGTCTGATACTTGACGCGGCGTCGACCCGTGCCAGGAGGCCCCATGCAGTACGCGTTGTTGATCTACTCCCCGCCGGAGGACACCGACCGGGCGGCGCGCCCCGTCCCGGAGACGCTCGGCGCCCTGCTCGACGGGCCGGACGTCACCGGCTGGGCACGGCTCCACGCCAGCGGGTCGGCGACGACGCTGCGCGGCGGGGAGGGACGGACGCTGCTGACCGACGGACCGTTCATCGACAGCAAGGAGTACCTCGCCGGCCTGATCCTGATCGAGGCCGACGACCTCGACGGAGCGCTCGCCGGCGCCGGCGAGCTGCTGCGGGAGACCAGGCCCGGCACCGCCATCGAGGTGCGGCCCGTGATCGAGGGACGCTTCCGTGGCGCTTGACGCCGTCTTCCGCGACCACTGGGGGCGCGTCCTGGCCACCCTCGTCCGCGTCCTCGGCGACATCGAGCTCGCCGAGGACGCGGCCGCCGAGGCGTTCGCCATCGCCGCCGAACGCTGGCCGCGCGACGGGGAGCCGGCGAACCCGACCGGGTGGCTCGTCACGACCGCGCGCAACCGCGCCATCGACCAGCTGCGCCGCCGGCGGCTGCTCGCCGAGAAGACCGAACTGCTCGCCCGCGACCTCGGGACGGGGCCGCGGCCGCCGGAGGCGGCCACGGACGGCGGCGCCGCCATCCCGGACGAACGGCTCGAGCTGATCTTCGCCTGCTGCCACCCGGCGCTCGCCGCCGAGGCGCAGGTCGCGCTCACCCTGCGCGCCCTCTGCGGCCTGTCCACCGACCAGATCGCGCTGGCGTTCCTCGTCCCGCCCGAGACGATGAGCAAGCGGCTGACCAGGGCCAAGCACAAGATCCGCGACGCGGGCATCCCGTTCGCCGTGCCGCCCGGCGACCGGCTGCCGGACCGGCTGGCGGCCGTCCTGTCCGTCGTCTACCTGAGCTTCAACCAGGGGTGGGGCGGCGGGGGCGTCGACCTCGCCGCGGAGGCGATCCACCTCGGCCGGGCGCTCGCCGGCCTCATGCCGGACGAGCCCGAGGTGCTCGCGCTGCTGGCGCTGATGCTGCTGCACGACGCGCGCAGGGCGGCCCGCCTGCGCGACGGGCGGCTCGTCACCCTCGACGATCAGGACCGCGCCCTGTGGGACGCGCGGCAGATCGACGAAGGAAGAGCGCTGCTGCGGCGGGCCATGGCGCGGGGCCGCACCGGGCCGTACCTGCTCCAGGCGGCCATCGCCGACCTGTACCTGCACGAGCCTCGCGACTGGCGGCAGATAGCCGCGCTGTACAGGACGCTCGCCCGGCTGACCCGCTCCCCGATCGTCGAGATGAACCGGGCCGTCGCCGTGGCCGAGATCGACGGGCCCGAAGCCGGCCTGGCCGTCCTCGACCGCCTCGACCTCGGCCATTACCGGTACTTCCACTCCACCCGCGCCGAACTCCTGCGCCGCGCGGGCCGCGCCGGCGAGGCCCACCGCGCCTTCCGCCGGGCGCTCGACCTCGCCCAGACGGAGCCGGAGCGGCGCTTCCTCGCCGACCGCCTCGCCGAGACCGCGCCCCACGCCCCCTAGCGCCGCACCCGTCCCAGGGTCCGGTGCGGTCCGGCGTCAGGCCCCCGCCTTCCGGCCGGACGTCCATGTGCCGGGGTCGCTGAGCTCGATGATGGTGCCGACGTTGTCGGTGACGAAGGCGATGCGCTGCCCGGTCGCCGGTATCCGCATGGGGCCGCCGATCAGCGGCACGTCGAGTTCGAGCAGCCGTGACACCGCCGCGTCGAGATCCGCCACGGCGAGGCAGAGATGGTGCAGGCGCGAGGTGTGCATGCTGGTGAGGATGTCGTCGGACGGCGCCGCGCCCCGGTCCGACGCCCCCGCGAGGAGCTCGATCTTGACGTCGCCCGCGGTGAGGAAGACGAACGTCGTGCCGTGGGCCTCGAACCGCCGCTCGACGGCGAACCCGAAGGTGCGCGAGTACCACGCGATCGTGGCGTCGAGGTCGTCCCGGGTCACGGTGATGCCCACGTGGTCGTGGGAGAACGTGAAGGTCATGCCGTTGAGGATCATCGGCCGCGGGGCCGGCGGCCAGGGCGGGGAGTTCGGTAGGAAAACCGCTCCCACCTTCAGGCCGGCGCCGGGTGCGACAATCGGTCTCATGACCGCTGACGTCGCGAAACTCGGCCCGATGCTGCGCACGTGGCGCGGCCGCGTCTCGCCGGGCGCGGCGGGACTGCCCGGCGGCCGCAGGCGCCGGGTCGCCGGACTGCGCCGGGAGGACCTCGCCGAGCTCGCGGGGATCTCGGTCGACTACGTGGTCCGCCTGGAGCAGGGACGCCATGTGTCCCCGTCGGCGCAGGTGACCGCCGCGCTCGCACGCGCGCTGCAGCTCACCGGCGCCGAGCGGGACCACCTCTACCGGCTGGCCGGGCTCGCTCCTCCGGCGGACGGGGAGATCTCCGACCACGTCCCGCCCGGGCTGAACCGCATGCTGAACCGGCTCGGCGACGCCGCGGCCGCCGTGTTCGCCGCGGACTGGCAGCTCATCTGGTGGAACCGCGGCTGGGCGGCGCTGCTGGGCGACCCGTCCTCGACGCCGTCGGCGCTGCGCAACTTCGCCCGGGACACCTTCCCGGCCGCCGGCGCCGGTCCCCGCCTGTCTCACTGGCCGGTGACCTCGCTCGCCCGGCCGGACGTCGAGGCCTCCGTCGTGTCCGACCTGCGCCGCGCCAGCGGGCGGTTCCCGGACAGCGAACGCCTGGCCGGACTGATCCGGGACCTCGCGGCGGGCAGTCCGCGCTTCGCCGAACTGTGGGCCTCCGGCGCGGTCGGCGCGCACCGCGAGGACCGCAAGATCGTCGAGCACCCCGGAACGGGCCCGATCGCGGTGGACTGCGACGTCCTGGCCGACGGCGACGCCGAACGCAAGGTCGTCGTCCTCACCGCGGCTCCCGGTACCGAGGACGAGACCAGATTCCGCCGGGCGATGGTCTCGGGCATCGCCGGACTCCGCACCGGCGCCCGGCGATGAAAGGAATCCCGGGATGGCGTTGAACGCCGTCCCGGGATTTCGCCGCGTTGTGTTACGCGGGGTCGTAGGAGGATTCCAGGTTCTGTTGGATTTCGGTTGTGGCCGCGGGTTCGCCGCGGGTGTTTGAGGCGCGCAGTGCGATGGCTCCGGCCGCCACGAGGCAGAGGGCGCTGACGAGCAGGGCCCGCTGGAATCCGGCGGTGAGCGCCTCCGGAAGTGGGGTGCGGACGGCCAGCAGATGGCCGGTGCGGCTGGTCGCGATCCCGCTGAACACCGCCAGGCCGAGCGCCGACCCGAGCTGGAAGGAGGCGGTGATCAGGGCCGCGGCCAATCCGGCCTGGTCCTCCGGCACGCCCGCGTTCGCGGCCGTCTGCACCCCGGCGTACAGCAGCCCCAGCCCGGCCCCCATGACCACCAGCGGGACGAGCAGGTCGCCGAGATACGTGCCGTCCACCGGGATGCGCGACAGCCAGAAGACGCCGCCGGCGGCGAGCAGCGCGCCGGACACGATGACCGGACGGGTACCGGTCCGGACGAACATCTTCGTCGCGACGGTCGAGCCGACCCCGATGCCGACGCTCACCGGCACGTACGAGAGCCCGGACTGCAGCTGGGAGTAGCCCAGGACGTTCTGCATGTACAGCGTGACGAAGAAGAACATCGAGGAGAGCCCGGCCCAGGCGATCACCTGGGTGGCGTCGGCCGCGGCCAGGCCCCTGATCCGGAAGATCGACAGCGGCACCAGCGGATGGGCGCGCCGCTGCTCGTTGACCAGGAACGCGGCCATCAGCACCGCCGAGGCGGCCAGCCCGCCGATGGTGCGGGCCGCGGCCCAGCCCTCGTCCGGCGCCTTCACCAACGTGAAGATCAGCAGCAGCATGCCGGCGGTGGCCAGCACCGCGCCGGCCGCGTCGAAACCGCCCGGCACCGACCGGCCGCGGTCGGCCTTGAGGATCCGGAACGTCCCGAACAGGACCAGCGCGCACATCGGGAGGTTCACGAAGAACACCCACCGCCAGCCGAGGCCCTCGGTGAGCACCCCGCCGAAGAGCAGCCCGGCCGCCGAGGCCATGCCGCTGATCCCGGCCCACACGCCCAGCGCCCTGTGCCGGTCGGCGTCCCGGAAGGTGGTGGTCAGGATGGACAGCGCGGCCGGGGACATCAGCGCGGCCCCGAACCCCTGGGCGAGCCGGCCGCCGACCAGCATCCCCTGGCCGCCGGCCAGCCCGCAGGCCAGCGAGGACGCCGCGAACAGCGCGGTACCGGCGACCAGCAGCCGCCGCCGGCCCAGCAGGTCCCCGGCCCGGCCGCCCAGCAGCAGGAACCCGCCGTAGGTGACGAGGTAGCCGCTGACCACCCACTGCAGGTTCTGCACCGAGAACCCCAGATGCGTCCGGATGGTCGGCAGCGCGACGTTCACGATCGCGCCGTCCATGACGTCCAGGAACGTCACCGCGCACAGCAGGGCCAGCGTGACCTTGCCACGCCCGGTCGCCAGGAACGACCCGTCCGGCGGCGCCGACGCCGTCATGGCGCCGCTCACGACCCGGCCGCTTCCATCACGGGGCCGACCTCGACGCCGCCGCCGGCCCGCATCACCGGGCAGTCCTTCGCCAGCGCCAGCGCGGAGTCCATGTCCTCGGCGGACACCACCGAGTAGGCCACCATCCGGGAGCCGCCGCCGACCTCGCCGACCGAGGCGTGATCGGTCACCGCGTTGCCGACGTCCACCAGCGCCGAGCCCAGCCCGGCGAACCAGGCCTGCCACTCGGCCGCCGTCCCTGCGCCGGGCGCGTAGTCGGCGGGCACGCGGAACGAGAAAACGTACTTGCCCATGATGTGGTCCTCTTCCGTCTCTGGGGCGCCCCGGGCCGGGACCGCCTCCAACCGGGTAGACGCCACCGCCCGCGCGAATCGGGCGGCGCGGGACCGCCCAATTCGCGGGACCGGCGGCGTCCATATCGGTGAGCGAGCCGAACGCGCCCCGCGGAAAGAAGAAAGGCGAGGATGCATGCCGATGGAGATGGACACGACGGACCTGATCGCCCGCGCCCGGGCCGGCGACCAGGACGCGTTCCGCGACCTGGTCCAGGGCCACTCCCGCGAACTGCAGGTGCACTGCTACCGCATCCTGGGATCGCTGCAGGACGCCGAGGACGCGCTCCAGGAGACCCTCGTGTCCGCCTGGCGTAACCTCGGCGGGTTCGGCCGGCGGTCGTCGCTGCGGACGTGGCTCTACCAGATCGCGACCAACCGGTGCCTGAGCATGCTGCGCGCCGACGGCCGGCGCCCCCGCACCGTCTCCTCGCCGCCCGAGGCCGCCCTGCCCGAACCCACCGGCGCCGGTGACGCCCCGCCCTGGCTGGAGCCCTACCCCGACGTCCTGCTCGACCACCTCGTCGACCAGCGCCCCGGACCGGAGGCCCGCTACGAGACGACCGAGGCCGTCTCCCTCGCCTTCATCACCGCCCTGCAACTGCTGCCCCCGCGCCAACGCGCCGCGCTCGTCCTCCGCGACGTCCTGGGGTACCGCACCGCGGAGGCCGCCCGGATGCTCGACACCACCCAGGAGGCCGTGAACAGCGCCCTCAAACGCGCCCGCGCCACCGTCGACACCCGCCTCGCCGACTCCGGTGAGGCGGCCCGGCAGCTCGACACCGCCGCCGAACAGCGGCTCGTCGCCCGGCTCACCGACGCCCTGGAGCGCGCCGACCTGGACGCCCTCATCGGGCTGCTCGTCGCGGACGTGAGGCTCTCCATGCCCCCGGCGATGCTGGAATACCGCGGCATCGAATCGGCCCGGCGCGTCTTCGCCGCCGTCAGCTTCCGCCCTGGACGCAACTACCGCGTGGTCCCCACCCGCGCCAACGGCCAGCCCGCCGTAGGCCTGTACCTGGCGGACCCCCACTCCGGCATCTACCGCGCCTACGTCCTCCTGGTCGTCAGCACCACGGGCGAACGCATCACCGCCATCACCTGCTTCAACACCGGCGTCATGACCCGCTTCGGCCTCCCCCGGACCCTCCCCGAACCAGACAGCCCCTGTTGACGCGAGGCCGCCCGCGCCTGGCCGGGGACGTCGTTCAGTCGCCGATGGCGGGGCTGCGGCGTTCGATGAGGACGACGTCGCGCCAGCGGCCGTGGTGGCGGCCGATCCTTTCGCGCGTGCCGACGACGCGGAAGCCCGCTCCGGCGTGCAGGCGGAGGCTCGCGGTGTTCTCGGGGAAGACGCCCGACTGGACGGTCCAGATCCCGGCGGCCTCAGCGGAGCCGATGAAGGCGCGCAGCAGAGCCGAGGCGAGGCCGCGGCCCTGGTGATCAGGGTGGACGTAGACGCTGTGCTCCACGACGCCGGCGTACACGCACCGGTCGGAGACGGCGGTGGCGGCTATCCACCCGAGCACTTTCCCGGTGGCGGCGTCGGCCGCGACGTACCGTTGGCCAGGCGACTTCGCGCGATCGAACTCGTCCCAGGCCGGGGCGCTGGTCTCGAAGCTGGCGTCGCCGGTGTCGAGTCCGGCCTGGTAGATCGCCAGGACTTCGGCCGCGTCGCCCGCGCGCATCGGGCGGATGAGGGTGCCGGGCGGGGACGCGGGCTTGGCGGCCTGCACGATGGCGGCCTGCAGCCCGTCGCCGGTGCCGGCGGTGGGAGTGATGGTCACGGCGGTGAACCCGGCGGCCAGCAGGTTGCGGCGGTACTCCTCGGCGGTGAGGGTGGAGGCGGCGCACCCGATGCGCCGCTCAGCGGCGGCGCGCCCGGCGGCGTCGAGGCCGGGGGCGGCGACGATGTCGCTGACGCCGAAGCGGCCGCCAGGGCGCAGGACGCGGAAGGCTTCGGCCAGGACGCGGGCCTTGTCGGCGGCGAGGTTGATGACGCAGTTGGAGATGACCACGTCCACGCTCCCGTCGGGGAGCGGGATGTCGTCGATGTGGCCGTGCAGGAAGCGGGCGTTGCCGGCTCCGGCCTGAGCGGCGTTGGCGCGGGCGAGGGTGAGCATGTCGTCGCTGGCGTCCAGCCCGTAGGCGGTTCCGGCCGGGCCGACGCGACGGGCCGACAGCAGCACGTCCAAGCCGCCGCCCGATCCGAGGTCGAGCACGGTCTCACCGGGATGCAGCTCGGCGACGGCGAGGGGGTTGCCGCATCCCAGGCTCGCGCGCAGGGCGGCCTCGGGCACCTCGTCCACGTCCTCGTAGGCGGCGGCACCGAAGCAGGAGTCACCGCCCTCGTCCGGTGTGCCGCCGGCGAGGACGGCTCGGGCGCGGGCGGAGTAGCGGGCCACGATCTCGTCGGTGGCGGGCGTGCCGGTGGTGCGGGCGTCGGACATCAGTCGCCTCCTTCGGGAGGGCAGGTCGGCGCGGCCGGTGCGGGACGTCCCATGACCAGATCGGCGGCGGTCGGGAAGCACTCCACGCACGCGGTGTTGATCCGGTAGAAGCGGGACGTGCCGTGCTGGTCGGCCAGCACGAACCGGACCTCGGCCAGCACCTTGAGGTGCGCGGACACCGTCGACTGCCCGACGTGGACGGCGTCGACGATCTCTCCGACGCTCATCGGCCGTCCCTGCCGGGCGAGCAGCGACACGATCTGGACGCGCGTCGGGTCGGCCAGTGCCTTGAACCAGGACGCGTACTCGGTGGCGGTCGGCCGGTCGAGCGGCCCTTTCCCGTGATTCATCGTCCATCGACGATAGACGATGAATACCCCACGGGGAAGACCGGAGACCGATGCGCGGGGCGCGGTCAGGTGCCGGCGGGCAGGAGTTCGGCGAGCAGGGCGCGGACGCGGGCGTCGATCTCGTCGCGGATGGGCCGCACGTCCTCGACCGGCCGGCCGGCGGGGTCCGGGAGCCGCCAGTCCAGGTAGCGCTTGCCGGGGAACACGGGGCAGACGTCGCCGCAGCCCATCGTGATGACCACGTCGGCGGCCCGGACGGCTTCGCCGGTGAGCGGCTTGGGGAACGCCTTGGACAGGTCCAGGCCGCGTTCGGCCATCACCGCGCGGACGGCGGGGTTGATCTCGACGGCGGGCGCCGATCCGGCCGAGCGGACGCGGACCCGTCCGGCGGCGTGGTGGTCGAGCAGGGCGGCGGCCATCTGCGAGCGTCCGGCGTTGTGGACGCACACGAACAGCACCTCGGGCACATCGGCGGTCATCGCGGACGTCCCGGTCAGGAGGCGGACGCCGCGGTGGCGCGCGGGCCCAGGGTCGCCGCGAGACGGTCCAGGACGCCGGGGTTGAGCCAGTAGTACACCCAGGTCCCGCGCCGCTCGGAGTCGATCAGCCCGGCCTGCTTGAGCACCTTCAGGTGATGGCTGATCGTCGGCGCCGTGACGTCGAACGCGGCGGTCAGGTCGCACACGCACGCCTCGCCGCCCTCGTGGCAGGCGATCAACGACAGCAGCCGCAGCCGGACGGGATCGGCGAGCGCCTTGAACAGCGGCGCCAGCTCGGCCGCCTCGGTCTCGCCCAGCGGCTCGCGGACCAGGGGGGCGCAGCACGCCTCCCCGGCGTCGGCGGGGTTCACGATCGACAACGACTGCTTAGACATGTCTCTAATTTGACATCCATCTATGCACGGAGGCAAACTCGGGCCACGGGCTGATTAGACAATCATCTAAACAGCGCGAGGCCGGCCGGCGACCGGCCGGCACCGTCCATGGCCGAGGAGGAACCGCATGTCCCGCGTCCAGCTCGCTCTGCGCGTGCCCGATCTGGAAGGCTCGATCGCCTTCTACTCCAAGCTGTTCAGCGCCGAGCCCGCCAAGGTCCGGCCCGGCTACGCCAACTTCGCCATCGCCGAGCCGCCGCTCAAGCTCGTCCTGATCGAGGGCGAGGACGGCGAGCCGACCCGTATGGACCACCTCGGCGTCGAGGTCGAGGACCCGGGCCTCGTCACCGGCGCGGCCGAGCGCCTGGCAGGCGCCGGGCTCGCCACGCTGGAGGAGAACGACACGTCCTGCTGCTACGCCCTGCAGGACAAGGTCTGGGTCCACGGCCCCGGTGGAGAGCCCTGGGAGGTCTACACGGTCAAGGCCGACGCGAGCACCCTCGCCAAGGCCGAGGACTCCGCCTGCTGCGCCACCTCCGGGTCGGCCTGCTGCTGAACCTCGCGAACCGGGGAACGGATTCGGGCGGGTCATGGCCGGAATCGGTGCCGGGAAGGTGTCGTATGGAGGTCGGCGCCGTTCGTCTAGGGGGTGCAGGAGGCTCCCTACGACACAAGGAGCGGATGATGAGCCCGACCATGAACACGATCGACCTGATCGTCACCGACCTGGAGGCCGCGATCGCCTTCTACGCGCGCCTGGACGTCCACTTCGACGTCGACCCGCAGTATCCCGACCACGCCGGCTGCGACCTCCCGGGCGGCATGCACCTGATGCTGGACACCGCCGGCTTCCGCGGCTCGACGACCCCGGGCTGGACCAAGCCGGAGGGCGGGCCGCGCAACTTCCTGGCCTTCGAGTTCCCCGCGCCGGCCGACGTCGACGCCAAGTACGCCGAGCTGACGAAGGCCGGGTACGAGGGGCTGCGGGAGCCGTGGGACGCGTTCTGGGGCATGCGCTACTCCAGCGTGCTCGACCCGGACGGCAACGGCGTCGACCTGTACGCCCGGCTCCCCGAGGAGACCGTGCCCTGCCGGGAGGAGACCTGATGAAGTACGTGCTGCTGTTCGTCGAGACCGAGCGGTTCGCCCGCGACCTGCGGTCGATGGACGAGGAGACCCGGCAGGCCGCCTACGACGAGGTCGGCCGGTGGTTCGCCGAGCACGCCGCGAAGATCACCCACCACGCGCACCTGCGGCCCGCGCACACCGCCACCACGCTGCGGCTGGACGGCGCCGAGCCGCTGGTCACCGACGGCCCGTTCGTCGAGGGCAAGGAGGTCGTGTCCGGATACGCCGAGATCGAGGTGGCCGACCTGGACGAGGCGCTGGCCGTGGCCGGGTCGTGGCCGGCGTGCCCGGTCGTCGAGATCCGCCCGATCGACTGACCGTGGACGAGGTCCAGGACGAGCTGGCCCGCGTGGTGCGCGAGCACGCGGGCCGGCTCACCGCCTGCCTGGTCCGGGTCCTCGGCGACTTCGCCGCCGCCGAGGACGTCATGCAGGACGCCGTCGAGACGGCCCTGCGCCGCTGGCCCGAGGAAGGCGTCCCCGACCATCCCGACGCCTGGCTGCTGACCGTCGCGCGGCGCCGCGGCCTGGACGTGCTCCGCCGCCAGGCGGTCTACCGCGACAAGCTGGCCCGGCTCGCCTGGCCGGTGCCGGCCGAGCCGGACGACCGGCTCAAGCTGATCTTCACCTGCTGCCATCCGGCGCTGCCGCGGCAGGCGCAGGTCGCCCTCACCCTGCGCACGGTGTGCGGGCTGACGACCGCCCAGATCGCCGCCGCGTTCCTGGTCGGGGAGAGCACGGTCGCGCAGCGGATCACCCGCGCCAAGCGGAAGATCACCGACGCCCGGATCCCCTACCGCGTCCCGTCCGACGGCGAGCTGCCGGACCGGCTCGGCGAGGTCCTGACCGTCATCTACCTGCTGTTCAACGAGGGCTACCTGACCAGTGGCGGCGACCGGCCGCAGGCCCGCGACCTGGCCGACGACGCCGAGTGGCTCGCCGCGACCCTGGCCTGGCTGGTGCCGCGCGAACCGGAGGTGCTCGGGCTGCTCGCGCTCATCCGGCTGCACCAGGCCCGCGCCGCAGCCCGCTTCACGCCCGGCGGCTCCCTCGTCCTGCTCCGCGACCAGGACCGCGGCCGCTGGGACCGGCAGGCCATCGCCGAGGCCGTCCAGCTGATCGAGCGCGCCGCGGCCCTGCGCCGCCCCGGCCCGTACCAGCTCCAAGCCGCCATCGTCGCCTGCCACGCGGAGGCTCCCGGCTGGGACGACACCGACTGGCTCCAGATCGTCCTGCTCTACGACATGCTCCTGGCGCTCGCCCCGTCCCCCGTCCACCGCCTGCAGCGCGTCATCGCCCTGCACCACGCGCCGCCGCCGCGCGGAGGGGCCGCCACCGCGCTGGCCGAACTCGACGCCCTCCCGCCCGACGACCGGCGGACCCTCGACGGCTACCCGCTGTACCACGCGACCCGGGCCGAACTCCTGCGGGCCCTGGACCGGCCCGCCGACGCCGCCGGCGCCGACCGCCGCGCCCTCGACCTCACCGCCAATCCCGCCCAGCAGGCGCTCCTGGAACAGCGCCTCGTCTGGACGTGACACCGGTCCCCCGGCCGCCGCCGCAGCGGCACTTACACTGTTGCGTCGATTACCGGAAGTCGCGCGGGGAGGGGCGGGAGCCGATGAGCCTTCGCCAGTACGAGTACGCCTTGGCCGTCGCGGAGGAGGGTTCCGTGACGGCGGCGGAGGTGCTGCACGTCGCTCAGCCCTCGGTGTCCCAGCAGATCCGCGGCCTGGAGCGGGACCTCGGCGTGGAGCTCTTCGCCCGCACGCCGACCGGGCTGGTGCCGACCGTCGTCGGCCGCGCGTTCCTGCGGGAGGCGGAGATCGCGGTGCGCGCGTCGCGCCGCGCGAAGGCGACGGCCCGGGCCGGTGCCGGCGAGCTGACCGGCGAGCTGGTGGTCGCGGCGCAGATGGGCTTCGGGACGCGGCAGCTGCCGGGCGCGCTGGGCGCGCTGCGCCGCCGCTTCCCGCGGCTGGAGGCCACCGTCTTCGAGGAGCCGAGCTCCGCCGAGCTGGACCGGCTGTGCCGCCGGGGCGTGCTGGACCTGGCGCTGATGGCGGCGTGCGACCGGTCCCCCGACCACGCCCACCGCCTCGGCGGCGAGGAGTTCGTCGTGGTCCTGGGCGCCGGGCACCGGCGGCTCGCCGCGGACCGGGTCGAGCTGCGCGACCTGGAGGGCGAGCCGTGGGTGCGGTTCGACCGCGACAGCGCGCTCGACGGGGTGCTGCTGAACGTGCTGCGCGACAACGGCCTGGCCCCGGCCACGGCCGCCCGCGTGTCGCAGACGGCGACGGCCGTGCGCTGGGCCGCCCACGGGCTGGGCGTGACGCTCGTCCCGGCCTCCGCGGTGCCCCACGGTTACGAGCATCTCGTCCGCCCGGTGTTCCCGGTGGTGTCCCAGCCCGTCATCGCCGTCCTCCGGGAGGGTGCGGGCCCGGCGGAGACGGCCCTGCTCGAGCTCCTTCGCGAGGAGTCCTGGCCGGTGTCCGCTCCCTTCTCGCCGGTCCCCTGACGGCGGAGAAGGAAGCGGACGTCACCTTCGGCGTCACTGGCGTCACCCCATGGGGAATTCGCCTCCGTCCACGATGAGATTCCTCCCGGTGAGCCAGCCCGCGCGGCCGGAGGCGAGGAACAGCACCGCCTGGGCGATGTCATCGGGCAGGCCATCGCGTCCCAGCGGGGTCGTGTCGTCGGCGTTGACCTCCCCCGACCCCGCGGCCAGGCGCGCCCACTCCTCCCGCGTCGCCTCGCCGCCGGGGGTGGCCGTCCTGCCGGGAGACACGGTGTTGACCCGGACCCCGGACGGGGCCAGTTCCATGGCCAGTCCCCGGCTGTAGTTCTCCAGCGCCGCCTTGGCCGCCGTGTAATGCAGGAACGGTCCCATCGGGGTGAGGACGGCGGCCGAGGAGACATGTACGACCACCCCAGAACGCCGTTCCCGCATTCCCGGCGTCAACAGCGAGTCCAGCCGCACCGATGCCAGGTAGTTCAGGTCGAGCGCGTCCTGCCACTCCTCGTCGGGAATGGCCGAGGCCCCCTCGAACGGTCGTGCGCCGCCCGCATTGTGGACGAGGATGTCCACCCCGCCGAGCGTCTCCTGCGCGGCCGCGGCCAGCGCCTCCGCGCCGGCCCGTGTCCGCACGTCGGCCTGCACGAAGGCGGCCCCGGCCGGCACCGTTCCCGTCGCCGACCTGGCGGTCGTGAGCACCTCGGCTCCCGCGTCCAGCAGCCCGCGCACCACGGCCGCCCCGATTCCACGGGAACCACCCGTGACCAGAGCCCGCTTTCCCGCGAGCTCTCCCGTTCCCGGTCCGTTCGTCGTCATGCCATTGGCCCTTTCGATCGCATATTCACCTGCCCGACGGAACACGCACTGAAAGCGAAATCATCGGAGAAATCGCGGCGAGTACCTCGTCGAGCGGTTTCACGGTACGACCGGAAAAGAACCGGAAGCAAAGACGAAATGCCAGCGGGGGCTATAGGGAACGCCTATGGCCTGGTGCGGGCCGCCCGGAGACCGGACGTCCCGCACCTTCTCACCCTCGGGTCAGAACCTGCCGGCCTTGACGTCGGCGATCCTCACCCTGGAGTTGTGGTAGTAGGTCATGCTCGGCTTGATGCCGGTGACCTCGCTGAGCAACGCGACGGGCTGCCCCGTGCGGGCCTGCACGACCAGCGTCTCCCGGCCGTCGGACCAGCCGTCCACCAGCGTGAGCGTGGGCTGCCCCGCGGTGGTGGTCTTCGTGACCCGGACCTTCGGCATCGTCGCCATGATGCGGAGCACCCCGGCCCGGACCTGGGGGTTCTCCGGCGCCGCGAGCAGCGCGCCGACGGCGTTCGTCCAGATGTGGTTGTCGGTGATCTCCTTCCGCCGCTCGGGGGTCGGCGGCTTCGGCGGCGTGTACGCCTCGCCGCGCGCCTTGGCGGCGGCCTTGAGCTTCTCGGTCTTTGCCCGTTCCGCCGCCGAGGGGTCCGTGCCCGGCGCGATGTTGGCGACCTCCATCCGTGCGCGCGCGGTGCCGATGTCGCCCTTCACGGCGTAGAGGGCCACCGCCACACCGCGCTTGAACGTGTCGTCGCCCGCCTTCCTCACGATGGCCCGCCGCAGGGCGCTCTTGTCGTTGCCCCAGTAGTAGGTGCCGTCGTCGGTGTAGAGGCCGATGCCGTGGTCGCCCAGCCCGGCGCTGGTGGGCGACTGATTGCGGATCTCCAGCGTCGCGTCGCCCGGCACCTTGGCCTGCAGGGGCGTGATGTCCGCGGCGAGTTCGGCCAGGATCGGGTTCGCCGTCGCCGCCGCCTTCACGGGGGCCTTGCCGGGCGACGACGCGGACGTCACGACCAGCACCCCGGCAGCGACCGCGGCGACCAGCGCGGCGGCGCCGAGGCCCACCGTGCGGCGCCTGCTCCACCGGACCCGCGCGCGGGAAGCGGCCTCGGGCTCCGGCGCCTCGGGCTCCGGCGCCTCGTCCACGGCCATCGCCGTCCGCAGCACGGCCCTGGCCTCCTCGAAAGCGCGCGGCCGCACCGGCTCGACGTCCTTCAGCTCCCTCAGCAGGTCCATCTCGTCGACCATCAGCGGGCCTCCTTAATCGTGTCGTGCTCGGTCAAGAGAGCGGCCATCCCCGGCGCGTCCCGCAACGCGGCGCGCGCCTCGTGCAGGTAGCGGCGCGCCGTTCCCGGCGGCATGCCGATCGCCCGTCCCGCGTCGGCGACGGTCAGGTCCTCCCAGGCGACCAGGGCCAAGATCTCCCGCTGCTGCGGGCGCAGCAGCGCCAGGGCCCGCAGCAGCACCGGTTCGGCGTCGACGCGGTCGTCCACGGCGGCCCACGGGTCCCACCCGGACACCGCGTCGGGCACGTCCGCCCGGGGCTCCTCGGCCGGGCGGGACCGCCAGTGCCGCCGCAGCACGTTGTGCGCCACGCCGAACAGCCACGGGCGGGCGCCGGGGAACGAGCGGTCGTAGGCCGCGCGGGACGCCAGCGCCGCCACCCACACCTCGCCGAGCAGGTCCTCGGCCGCGTCCCGGCCGGCCCGTCGCGCGAGGTAGGCGCCCACGGCCGCCTCGTGGCGCCGGACCACCTCCATGAAGGCGTCCACGTCGCCGCCGAGCGACCGGGCGATCAACTCGGCGTCATCCGGATCAGCTGTCATGACCCTCCTCGTGTCCGGTTCGCCTTGCACCCGGGAATTGCCAGACCGGTGGGTGAAGCGTTCAGCGCTGGTCAGCGCCCTGTTCGGAGCGGGGCGCCGGCGGAGAGGAGGTCCTGGGCCGGGGGTCAGAGCCCGATGACGACCTTGCCGGTGGCGTGGCCTTCCTCCTGGTAGGCGACGGCCGCCGGAATGTCATCGAAGGGGAAGCTCCGGTCGATGACCGGCGTGACCTTGCCGGCCTCGATGAGCTCGGTCAGCGTCGTCAGGCTCCGCTTGTGCTCGGTGTAGGCGTACACGTCGGCCATGACCATACGCTGGGAGACCAGCGGCGACATCGCGACCGCTGCGAAGACGTGGGCGGCGGGCTGCAGCCACCGCCCCTGCGGGCCGCCGACGGCGACGTAGGTCCCCTTGGACGTGAGCGCCCGCCGGCACACCGCCGCCGAGCGGGCTCCGGCGACGTCCAGCAGCAGGTCGTGGCGCCGGCCCTGGCGCGTGAAGTCCTGCGCCGTGTAGTCGAGGACCTCGTCGGCGCCGAGCGAGCGGACCAGGTCCATGTTCCGGGTGCCGCAGACGGCCGTCACCGTCGTGCCGGACGCCGCGGCGATCTGCACGGCGAACGTCCCGACTCCCCCGGACGCCCCGTTGACGAGGACCCGCTGCCCGGACCGCATCCGCCCCTGGCCGCGGAGGCCGTACAGCGCGGTGACGCCCGCCAGGGGGACGGCCGCCGCCTGCTCGAACGAGAGGTTCTCCGGTTTCCGGGCGAGACGGTCCTCCGGGACGCACACGTACTCGGCGAAGCCGCCCTGCGCGACGAGCGCGTACACCTCGTCGCCGGGCCGGAACCCCGTCACGCTCCCGCCGACCGCCTCGACGTGCCCGGCGACGTCCGCGCCCAGGATGCCGATCTTCGGCGCGCGCAGGCCGAGCGTGCCCGGCATCAGCCGCGCGACGTACGGCTCGCCCCTCATGTGGTGCCAGTCGTAGGGCTGGACGGACGTGGCGCGCACCCGGACGAGCACCTCCCGGTCGCCGGGCACGGGCCGGTCGACGTCGGCGAGTTCGAGGACATCGGGTGAACCGTACGAACGGACGACGAACGCCTTCATGGCAGGTCCTTCCGTGGACGAGTCGTTTCGTACGTTGTAAGTCGTACGTCGTAAGGTACGTCTTACGCCGTAAGACGGTCAAGGGGGCGGAGCGGTGTCAGTCCTGCGCGCGCAGCCGGTCGAGCCCGTCGAGGATCACGTCGAGCCCGAACTCGAACTCGGTCTGGTCGTCGCACCAGCCCAGGGTCGAGTCGGGGTCGTCGTGCGCGACCTCCATGAACATGCCGACGAGATGCGGCAGCTCGGCGGCCATGCCTTCGAGCGCCGCGGTGTCATCACCGCCGCCGGAGCCCGGGTCGAACAGCTCCTGGGAGAAGCCCAGCGCCCGGCTTCCCAGCGCGTGCAGGGCGTGGTGGCACAGGTCGTTGGAGAAGCCGCCGTCGCGCATGAGGCCGATCAGGCCGTCGTGGTACCGCAGGACCGCGGGGCTCATCGCGGTGCGCGACTCGAAGACGCCCGGCGCCCACGGATGGCGGAGCAGGACCTCGCGGGCCGACAGGATCCGGCGGCGCACGGCCGCCTTCCAGGCATCGCCCCGGGACGGGACGTCGATCCGGCCGACGACCTCGTTGATCTCCTCGACGACGGCGTCCGCGATGCCGTCGAGGACCTCGTCCTTGTTGGCGACGTGGTAGTACAGCGACATCGCCTCGGCCCCGACCTCTTCGGCGAGCCGGCGCATCGTCAGCGCCCGGAGACCGCCCTCGTCGGCGATGGCGACGGCGGCCCGCAGCACGCGCTCCCTGCTCAGCGGGACTCTCGGCTCGGTTCCAGCCTTGTTCCGGGCGACCAACCTGCGCATCCTCCTCGCGCCCGATCGTACCGAGCGGGAAGCCGCCGGGCACAAGGCCGGGATCCCTCACGGAGCACGACGAGAGCATCACATAACGTAGTGGCGTGGGGGATGAAGAGCGGATCATCGCGGTGGCGACCCGGCTGTTCGCGGAGCTGGGCTACGACTCGACCGAGACCGAGCTGATCGCGGACGCGGCGGGCGACGGCGGCCAGGAGCAGATCGCGGCGGCGGGCGGCAAGAGCGGCCTGTACCGGCGGGTGATGGACCGGGCGTACCGCGCCGAGCAGGGCATGCTGGAGACCGCGCTCGCCGCGTACACGCCCGACGGGGACGGCGCGCACCGGGTGATCGACGTGTACCTGGACTTCTACGTCGCGAACCCGGAGATCGTCGCGCTCTGGATGCACCGGTGGATGGGCGACGCCGCCGACGTCGGCGAGCTGGAGGACGACTTCGTCGACCCGCAGGACGCGCTCGTCTCCGGCGTCGTCGGGGGGCTGGTGCCGCCGGACGTGGCCGTCGACCTGCTCGTCCGGACGGTGGTGTGGTGCGTGTTCGGGTTCCTGTCGGGCGGGGTGCCCGGCGGGCGCGGGCGGACGGAGCCGCGCAGCCCCGAGGCGATCGAGCGTTTCCGCGGGTACCTGCACGTCCTCATCGACCGGATGATCGCCCCTGCCCCCGCCCCGTGACGGCCCGCCGCGGCGCGGGATCGGCCGACGCGTGCCGGCGCACCGGTCCCCCTCCGCCCCGGAGGGCGGGAAGGGGAACCGGTGGCCTGCGGCGCGTCACTGCGAAAGGACGTCCTGCGTCAGGTAGAGCGGCATCGAATCCTCCCACTGGCTGTCGGTGAGGAGCCTCTTGTCGGAGCCGTCCGCCTTCATGCTGAAGATCTGGCCGTAGGGCTGGAAGGTGTTGTCGTACAGCGCCGCCTCCTGGCGGAAGCCGTACATGCCGCTGTTGTAGAGGATGCGGCCGTCGCAGTTCCAGACGGCGTGGCCGTCGTTGGAGCCGCTGCTGGTCAGGACCCGCAGCCCGGTTCCGTCGGGACGGATGGTGCACACGTCGAAGTTGGTGTCGCTCGTCCTGCGGGTGAAGAGGATGAGCTTGCCGTCCGCGGACCAGTCCGGCAGGTTGTCGGGCTCGGTGGTGAGGACGCGCGTCGCGCCGGTCCTGAGGTCGAGGATGCGCAGGCCCTTGGCGTCCGCGCCCCACACGCGGTAGACGATCTGGGTCCCGTCGGCGGAGTAGCTCGGGAAGCCGGCGTTGGTCGTGCCGTCGGTGAGCTTCTCGAACCCGGTGCCGTCGCTGCGCACGCGCGCGACCACGGCGGTCATCTCCGCGCGTTCCTGGAACCAGCCGCCGAGGCCGAACGCGATCCATGCGCCGTCCGGCGACCACGCGGGCCGGAACGCGCCGGCCAGCCCCTTGGCGATCAGGACGGGGTCGAGGCCGCTGGTCGCGTTGTCGAAGACGACCCGCCGGTCCGTGCCGTCGGGGCGCAGGGTGACGATCGAGGAGTTGCCGAGCTGCTTCTCGGTGATCGCGAGGCGGCCCTGCCGCGACAGGGCGGGGAACACGTCGCAGTGCCGGTACTCCCAGTCGGAGTCCCAGCTGTAGAGCGGCGTGTCGATCGGGCGGGGAGCGAAGCCGACCTTCTGGTAGATCACCGACTTCCCGTCCGGCGTCCACACCGGCGAGCGCAGGGCCCGCTTGACCGCCGGCAGGGTCCCGGCGGTGTAGGCCAGGCCCTCGTCGGCGCCGCCCTTGACGAGGTAGCCGATCTCGGTGGCGGTCACGTACTGCGGCGAGACCTTCAGGTTGGGCCCGGAGGTGTGCTCGACGCGCGCGCCGGTCGCGACGTCGACCGAGACGATCTGCGACTCGACCTTTCCGATGCCCTCCGGGCGGTGCGCGAGCCAGGTGCCCTCGGTCGTGATCTCGTAGAAGACGATGCGGGCGCCGTCCGGCGACCACTTGGGCGAGCCGAGGCAGTAGCCCGGCTTGGACGCGACCTGCCGGAACCCGCTGCCGTCCGGCCGGATGACGTAGATGCTGAGCTCCTGCGTGTGCTCCCAGCCGCGGCCGTCGTCATGCCCCCGCCAGGCGGTGTTGCGGTCGCTGGAGAAGGCGATCCACTGGCCGTCGGGCGACCACGCCGGGCGGAAGTGGCCGTCGGGAAGGGCCGGGTCGCCTGCGACGGCCGACCCGTTCGTCAGGCAGCGCAGCGCGTTGGTGCGCAGGTCCAGCACCCAGATCTGCGCCTTGTGGTCGCCGCGGGTCGAGACGAAGGCCAGCTTCGTCCCGTCCGGCGACAGGACGCCCGAGTCGTTCATGGCCGCGCCCACCACGAGCGGCTGGACGCCGGTGCCGTCGATCCGGGCGCGGTAGAGGCAGGAGTTGCCGTCTCCGGTCCGTTCCGAGGTGAAGACGAACGACGTGCCGTCGGCGGAGACGGCGGCGTTGTAGTCGTACCCGGCGCTCGCCAGCAGCTTGCGCTCGTTCGTACCGTCGCTGTCGGCGATGTACAGGTCCGAGGTCGAGGGGCCGATGCGGTTCATCAGCATCACGCCCTTCCTGCCGGCCGCGGCGGCCGCCACGGAGAAGGGCCTGGGCAGCAGGGTCGCACCGACCGTGGCCGCGCCGGCCGCCAGGAACGTCCTGCGCTTCATGCTGGTCTCCATCGCCTTGTCCTTCCGGTTGGACGACGTCATGACTGGCCACCGGCCGGCAGGTACTTGTTGGTCCAGTTCTCCGAGGTCACCTTCGCCCCGTCGGGAAGCGCCCCGAGCGAGTTGACGAAGGCGAGCGTCTTGGTCCAGCCGGCCGCGTCCATCGAGCCGCTCGCCGGCCACTCGACCAGGGCAACGCTGCTCTTCAGCACCTCGTCCGGGACGCCCTGCTGCACCTTCCTCGCCACGTCCATCACCATGGGGTCGCCCTGGTGGGTGGCCAGGTAGTTGTTCGCCTCCTGGACGGCCGCGACGAACTTCTTCGCGGCGCTCGCGTGCCCCGACAGGTACGACTTGGTCGCCACGACGACCTCGCCGTAGCCCGCCTGCGCGGCGGCCCACATCGGGGCCTTCTTCGGGTCGACCACCACGATGCCGTCGCCCTGGTTCTGGACCTGGAGCGGGATCGGCTCGGAGGTGATGAACCAGTCGATCTGGCCGCTGCTGAGCGCGGCCTTGTCGGCGGACGCGCTCGGCAGCGTCACCCACTTCACCTTGCCGGGGTCGACGCCGTTCGCCTTGAGGAACAGGCCGGCCTCGGCCTTGGTGTTGGCGGAGCTGACGCCGCCCTTGGAGCCGGCCAGGGCCTGGGCCACCTGCGCGGCCGGGGTCTCGGCGGCCAGCTTGTGCGCGGCGGCGAACTTCTTGCTGACGACGAGCCCGAGCGGGTTGCCGAGGCCGGACACGGCGATCGCGACCTCCGGGACCTTCTTGGCGAGCGCGGAGGTGAAGCCGGTGGGGCTGTTGTTGAGGAACTGGACGGAGCCGGACTGGAGCGCTGAGGTCCCGGTGGACGCGGTCGTCGTGACGAACTTGACCTTGAGGCCCTGCTTGCGGAAGTAGCCGGCGGAGTCCGCCAGCTTCAGCGGCATGTCGAAGATGTTGCCGTTGCTGCCGACCGTGACCGTGGTCGACCCGCCGGAGTCGGAGGAGCCGCCGCACGCGGTCAGCAGCGCCGAGCCGAGCGCCAGGGCAGCCGCGGGCGCGAGGACCCGCACGCGGCGGCCGGTGCCGGGCGTGCCGCCGGCGCGGCCGGTAACGGTGATGCGGTGTGTCATGGGGATCTCCTGTCACCAGGTTCGGGGTGGAGTAGTGACGTCGGGCCTGTGCGGGGTCGGGTCATCGGTCGAAGAACGTGAGGCACGCGGGCGCGGGGAAGGCGACCGGGGCGCCGGCGGCGGTGAGGGTGCCCTTCCGCCGGTCCACGGCGAAGACCGTGACGGTGTTGCTCGCCTGGTTGGCGGCGAGCAGCCAGCCGCCGCCGGGGTGCAGGGTGAGGCTCCACGGTTTGAGCCCGCCGCTCGGGATCCGCTGGACGAGCGTCAGCAGGCCGGTCCTCGCGTCGGCGGCGAACACGACCAGGACGTTCTCGCCCCGGCTGGAGGCGTACACGAAGCGGCCGTCGGCGCTGAGGGCGAGCTCGGCGCCGCTCTTGGTGCCGGTGAAGGCGTCGGAGTCGAGCGCCAGGCGCTGCCGCGGCGTCAGGGTGCCGTCACGCCAGTCGAGGGTCTCCAGGTCACCGGACAGCTCGTTCAGGACGTACGCCGTCCGGCCGCTGGGGTGGAACAGGATGCGGCGCGGCCCGGACCCGGGGGCGGACGCGTACGCCCAGGTGCCCGGCGTGATGGCGCCCGTCGAGCGGTCGAAGCGGTGGACGAGGACCCGGTCGGCGCCGAAGTCGGCGACCAGGGCGCGCCGTCCGGCCGGGTCGATCGTCACGTGGTGGACGTGGGGGCCGTTCTGCCGGGGGTTCGGGCCGCTGCCCGTGTCCCTGACCACCGAGACCGGCTGTCCCGGCACGCCCTTCGCCAGCGGCAGCGAGGCGGCCAGACCGGCCTCGAAGTTGGCGACCAGCAGCGTCCGCGACGGCCGGTCCACGCCGAGGTAGGAGATGCCGCCGCCGGCCGTACCGCCCTCGTCGGTATGGACGGACGTGCCGGTGCGGGTCAGGGCGCCGGTCGCCGGGTCGACCGCGTAGGTGTGGACGATGCCGCCGTCCTCGCTGCTGCCGACGTACAGCAGCGGCTTCGCCGGGTGCCGCGCCGTCCAGTTGGACGGGGCGTCGCCGACCGGGCCGAGCGAGGTCAGGGCGCCGCTGCCCGCGTCGAAGCGGGCGCCATGGATCTGGGTGCCCTTCCAGGGGCTGACGAACAGCAGGCCGTCCCGGCGCGCGGACGCGCGGGCGGCCGGGACGCCGGCGAGCAGGGGCGCCGCGGCGGTCGCGGCCACCGCGCCGAGGACGGTCCGGCGGGACGGAAGTGAATCGGGCATGACGGCTCCCAGCCGCGGCCCCGCGGGCCGCGAAAGGTGATGGTGGGGGTGGGTGCGAGCGGGCCGCCCGGGTGACGGCCTCGTTCAGGGGGTCGGGCTCAGCCCTTGCGCGCGCGGCGGCGTCCGGCGAGGCCGAGCTTCTTCAGGGCGTACGCGTCCAGCCGGGTCAGGATCCCGTTGAGGATGAGCGTCATGACCACGAGGACGATGAGGCCGGCGAACTCGTTCGGCGCGTCCAGGTTGCTGGCGGCCACGAACAGCTCGTGGCCGACCCCTTCCGCGGACGCGATGAACTCGGCGCCGATGACGCCGAGGATGGCGAGCGGCCCGCCGGTCTTCAGCGCCGCGAAGAACGGCGCCGCCAGCGTCGGGACCGTGACGTAGCCGAGCACGTGGTGCCTGCGCCCGCCCATCACCTGGACGATCTCCACGAGCTCGCGCTGCCGCAGCCGCAGGCCGAGGTAGATGTTGTAGAAGACCACGAACGCCACGCCGGTGACCGCGATGGCGATCTTGGACCAGATCCCGATGCCGAAGAACAGCAGGAACAGCGGCGCGAGCGCGATCTTGGGAATGCCGTTGATCGCGGCGATCAGCGGCTCCAGGACCTGCCCGGCGAGGCGGAAGGAGCCGAGCAGCAGCCCCGCCGCCGTGCCCAGCGCCACCCCGATGCCGAAGCCCGCGAGGATCTCGATCGACGTCGTCTTGATGTCGGTCCAGCCCTGCGCGGACTGCAGGTAGGTCCAGAGGGCGTCGACGACGTCCGTCGGCTTGCTGACCGCGTACTCCGGCAGCACCGGCCCGCTCAGCACCTGCCACAGCACGCCGGCGAGGACGATCACGGCGACCCGCAGCAGCACGACGGTGGCCGTGCCCCGCCACCGCTCGCCCTGCCGCCGGGGCTCGGCCGCCGCCTCGGTCGTGCGTTCCGCACTTCTGGTCGCGGTTACCATGATCCGCTCCTCCTTGTCCGTGTCCGGCAGCGTCACTGCGGGCAGTCGTCGTCGAGTCGGTCCGGTGGGCTCCGGCCGCCGCGCGGGCGGCGGCCGGCGGCGCGGCGTCACCAGGGCTCCTGGGTCCGGAAGAACCGCTTCCAGAACGCGAGCCGGGACGGGTCGGCGACCGGGATCGGCCCGAACCCGCCGCCGACCTCCATCACCGCCTCCGCCTCCGGCGCGTACTCCGGCCAGTGCGGGAGTCCGGGGCCGTTCGGGTCGCCCGAGGCGGCGAAGTTCGCCCAGTAGGACGACATGGTGTCCGCGATCTCGCGGTCCTCCGCGGTCCACTCGGCGTCCTCGGGGGCGAGGTTGCCGAAGACGAAGTCGATCTCGGAGCCGTGGGAGGCGCGGCGGAAGTTGCGGCCCTGCGCGGCGGACCGGTGCGTCCAGAAGTAGGTGCGGACGGGCCGGGTCGTGCGCCGCGACCAGTCCGCCGCCCACAGCCAGGTGGAGATCCGGGCGTTGTCGCGGATCGCCGCGCTGCTGGCCCGCGCCGCCTCCCGGTCCGTCGCGGCCGGGTAGAGCGCGAGGAACTCCTCGGCGAGGGGGCCGAACTTCTCGCGCGCCGCCGCGACGAAGCCGTCCAGCGTCACGTGCACCGCCGGCATCCCGGGACGCCGGCCGCGCGGGCTCTCCGAGCGGTACGCCTCGAACATGTCGTCCGGCACGGCGCCGGTCTCGTCGAGGTTGTTGCCGGCGAGGTAGTGGACGTCGTTCTGCAGGCCCTTGGCGTACGTCTCGTCATAGCCGGCGGGGAGCACCCGGCCGTCCACCACCGGGCGGAACAGCGGCGGCTTGCCGGAGCCGCCGGTGTGCACGGCCGTGTCCACGGCCGCCCCGCCCATCAGCTTCTGCCAGGGCAGCTCGCGCAGCTTGGCGAGCGTCCCGGTGCCGCGCTCCTTGGCGAAGGCGGTGCCCGCCTCCTCGGCGTCGTGCAGCAGCCGGTAGGACGTCGAGAGGTAGCGCAGCTCGGGGTCGCGGGAGTAGCGGGCGTGGCTCTGCGCGATCGCGCGCTGGAACAGGCCCCGGGCGAGGGGGGACATCGCCAGGAAGTTGACCGTCCCGGCGCCGGCCGACTGCCCGGCGATCGTGACCCGCTCCGGGTCGCCGCCGAACGCGGCGATGTTGCGCCGCACCCAGTGCAGGACGGCGACGCAGTCGAGCAGCCCGTAGTTGCCGGACGCGCCGTGCTCCGACTCCGCGCTGAGCTCGGGGGTCGCGAGGAAGCCGAACGCGCCGAGCCGGTAGTTGAAGGTGACGACGACCAGGCCCTTGCGGGCGAGGTTCACGCCGTCGTGGCGGGGGTCGGCGCCGGTGCCGAGCCGGAAGCCGCCGCCGTGGATCCACACGAGCACGGGCCGCCGCTCGTCGGGGGACGCGGCGCCGGTCCACACGTTGAGGGTGAGGCAGTCCTCGCTCATCGGGAGGTCGAGACCGGCGAGCTCGCTGCTCGGCGGCTGCGGGCAGACCGGGCCGAAGGCGCCCGCCACGCGGACCCCGTCCCACGGCTCGGGCGGGCGCGGCGGCCGCCAGCGCAGGTCCCCGACCGGCGGGGCGGCGTAGGGGACCCCGCGGAAGACGGTCACCGACCGGTCCCGGCTCTGGATCCCCTCCAGGAGCCCGGACTCGGTCGCCACCGGATGTCGCATCACGTCGTTTCCTGATCGGTCTTCGCTGCGGGCGTGGATTCGCGGGCCTGGAGCAGCAGGGCCCGGCGGGCGGACGCCACGTGGTGCCGCATCGCGGCGACGGCCGCGTCCGGGTTCCGGGTGACGATCGCCATGAGGATCGCCTGGTGCTCCTCCAGCGACCCGCCGCGCGGATGCCGCGCGGACAGGTTGCGGTACTGCCGCATGACGAGCGGGTAGAGCAGGGTGTCGTAGGCCCGGGCCAGCGTCTGCTGGTGGGCGGCCTCCTTCACCTGCTGGTGGAACCGGCGGTTGCACTGCGAGTAGGCCGCCTGGTCGCCGCGCGCCTTGCAGTCCACCATCTCGTCGAGGATGCGGCGCAGCGCGTCGATCTCCTCGTCGGTGGCCCGCTCGGCGGCCTTGCCGGCGAGCGCGGACTCCAGCGTCTCGCGCGCCTCGAGGATGTCGAGGGCCTCCTCGACGGTGAAGCTGCGGGTGCGCACGCCGCGGTTGACCTCGCTGGTGACGAAGCCCTCCTGCACGAGCCTGACCAGCACCGCCCGCATCGTGCTGCGCGAGACGTTGAACATCCGGGTCAGGTCGGCCTCGGTCAGCCGCGTGTCCGGCTCGATGCTGCCGGACAGCAGCAGCGACCGCAGGCCCTCGTAGGCCTGGTCCTGCCGGGTCTGCGAGCCGCGGCCCGGCTCGGCCACGTCGTCGTACTCACTGGAGTCCATCATGATCACCTGTTCGCTCTCCGCCTGCCGGCCGCCGCCGGTCCGATACCGCCCGTCATTGAGCGGCGTCACCGAGCGCCGGGTACAGGCGGCGCGCCGTGCCGGCGAAGATCTCTGCGCGATCGTGCTCCGGCAGCGGCGCGAGGACGTCCTCGGCGAGCTTCAGGAGCTCCGGCAGCGGCTGCTCGGCGGCCGGGAGGTTCGACCCCCACGCGATCCGGCCCGCGCCGAACGCGGCGACGACCGGTTCGAGGAAGTCGGCGGCCCGCTCCCCCGCGTCCCGCAGCCGCTCGAGGTTGCGGTGCGTCAGCTTCAGGTGGAGGCGCTCGTGCCGCGCCAGCGCGGCGACCTCCTCCCCCGCCTTGGCCGGGGACGCGGCGATGTCGGGGTAGCCGATGTGGTCGAGCAGCACCCGGACGCCGGGGAAGCGGTCGAGGACCTCCTCCGCCTGCGCGGTCGCCGGGCCGAGCCGCATCTGGAGGCAGACGGGCACGTCCAGCGCCTGCGCCTGCTCCCAGAAGGCGTACGACTCGGGGGCGGCGAACCACTCGCCCTGAGTCTGCATCGTGCTGCCGGTCGTGAACAGCCGCACCCCGGCGAGGCCGCCGTCGCCGACGGCCTCCTCCAGCGCCGCGGCGGCGTCGGGCCGCAGCGGGTCGAAGGTGCCGACCGCGACGAACCGTCCCGGCTCCTTGCGCGCGCTGTCCAGCACGTAGGAGTTGTCGTAGCCGTAGTTCGTGGTGGCCTGCACGAGGACGGACTGGGCGATGCCGGTCTCGTCCATGCGGGCGACCATGCCCTCGGCGGTCACCGGCCGGGTCGCGGCCCAGCCGGACTGCTTGCCGCCGAGCGGCGCCCTGGGGTAGGCGTCGAGGTCGGCGGAGATGATGTGGCAGTGCGCGTCGACGACGTCCACGGTGTCCTCCTCTGGGGTCAGGCGTCGGGGTAGTCGCCGGCGGCGAAGAGCGCCTTCGGGTCGGCGGGGAAGTCGGCGTCGAGCAGGCCCTGCTCGCGGGAGTAGCGGACGAGCGCGGACAGGGTCGGCTCGTTGCGGGCGATGCCGTAGGGCGCGGGGTCACCGTTGATCTGGGCCGCCTGCTTCGCGAAGCGCTTCTGCGCCGTCCAGCCGGGATCGGCGGCGACCTGGCGCCGCTTGGCGTCGGCGAGCGCGGCGTAGAGCCTGGTCGGCAGCTCCGGGTCCCGCTCGACGAGTTCGGTCCGCAGTGCCACGACCGAGTGCAGCGGGTAGATGCCGGTGCGGACGTAGTGGTCCGCACCGAGGACCTCGGCCTCGGCGAAGAGCGGGTACGGGCCGTCGGGGCCGCTGTCGGGTTCGGCGGTGGCGGTCCAGCCCGCGCGGGGGGCGCCCGCGCGGCCGGTGCCGGCGTTGCCGGAGAACGCCGCGTCGATCTCGCCGGCCCGCAGCAGCTCGCCGAGCGAGCGGCCGTCGGTGACCCGCTCCACGTTGGCGGGGGCGCGGCCCTCGACGTGGTCCTCGTCGTCGACGACCCAGGTGATCGCGCCGACGTTCACGCCGTACTCCTCGGCGAGGATGCCGCGCACCCAGACGCCGGTGCTGACCGTGTACGCGCGGACGCCGACGCGGCGTCCCTCCAGGTCGCGCGGGACGCGGATGCCGCTGTTCGCGGCGCACTGCACGTCCCCGTGGTGGAAGCGCCGGTTGAGGAACACCGGGACGGCGGTGAGCGGCACCCCGGCCTGCACCGCCATGAGGTACGACACGGGCGCCAGCTCGCACACGTCGAACTCCAGGTCGCGGATCATCCGCCGGTAGGCGCCGATGATCGGGCGGACCTCGACCGGCTCGACCCGGTAGCCCGGCACGTCGAGGCCGGTCGCGTGGGGATAGTCGCCGAAGGCGACCGTCAGCTCGTCCATTCGCAGTACTCCTAGGAAGTCGAAAGTTCAGCCGCCGAGCCGGGACGCGGGCACGCCGAGGGCGGCGCAGGACGCGTCCACCAGCTCGTCGAACTCCACGGGCCGCGGCAGCACGCCCTGCTCCAGCGCGTACGCCGCCGCCCGCGAGACCGCGCCGCGCAGCGCGGCGAAACCGACGGGGTTCAGGTCGACCGGCTCGGTGCCGCGCGGCAGGGACTCGACGACCTTGCGCATCGCGTCGTACGCCGCGCACACGGCCCCGGAGTGCTCCCGCGCCGCCTGCTCGGTCACGCCGAGGACGTGGTTGACGGGGGCGAAGCCGTTGGCCCGCGACCACTCGGCGGCGACCTCGCGCGCGCCGGGGATCGCGGTGCGGATGCGGTCGTCGTCGGGGAGCTCGTTGCCCATGATCCCGAAGTCGAGGCGTCCTTCCAGGAAGTCGGCCTGGAGCTTGGCGCCCTCGGGCGCCCGCGTCACGAAGTCCGGGTCCCCGGCGCCGTCGACGTGGGCGCCCTCGTAGGTCGTCCAGGCGACCTTGCGGAGGTCGACGCCGTACTGCTCGGTCAGGAAGCCGCGCATCCACACGCCGGTCGTCTGGCTCCACGACCGGACGCCGGCGCTGCGGCCCTCGATGTCGCCGACCGTCAGATCGCCCATCGTCACGAGCGTCTGGTGCTGGAACCGGCCCAGCGTGGTGACCGGGAGGAGCACGACCGGCCGGCCGTGCGCGACGGCCTGGAGCAGCGTCACGATCGCCAGCTCGGCCAGGTCCACGGCCTGGTCGTTCACGAAGCTCCTGGACGCCCTGTGGACCGGCTTGACGGCGAGCCGTTCCGCGCCCGTGGCCTCGACCGCGGCTCGCGCCAGGTCGTCCCGTCCGATGACCAGTTTCATTCGATGCCCTTCAGTGCCGGTGGGAGCGCTCAGCGCCGGTGGAAGCGTTCGTTGTGCTGCCGGAGCAGGTCGGCGCCGTAGTCGTTGCCGTTCGGGGTGCGCACGATGGTGTGGATGTGGTGCCGCATCGGCTCGTCGTTGTCGAACATCACGCCCCACTGGTGCTCGAACTCGACGAGGAGCACGGGGCTGTGCAGGCGGTAGTAGAAGACGTCGGCGGGGTCGCCGGCCCAGGCGAAGAAGGTCTCCTGCCCCAGGACCTCGGCCATCCGCAGCTCGGCGTGGCCCTCGCCGGCCCGTCCGACGTAGAGGTCCAGGAGGTCGACGGCGGTCTCGCGCTGCTCGACCGTCAGCTCGCCGAACGGCAGGCCCGCGTAGTCCATCTCCCAGTTGTCGCGGAACGCCCCGGCGTACAGGCCGCGCGGCAGCTCCTCGGCGATGACCGCGCGGCCCCGCTGCGCGTCGGTGAGGCGGGTGAACAGCGCGCGGCCGATGGCCTCCTCGCGGCGGAACGCGGAGGTCCCGGCGTACTTCCCGCCCTTGGCGACCACCGGTTCGGCGCCGAGGAACGTCGGGGTCAGCACCATCTGGTCGCCGACGAAGGCGCAGTTGACGTTCACGTGGTGGCCGTCGATCTGCCAGCCCCACGGGCCGCCGTCCTCCGGCTCGCCGTAGACGCTGAACCAGTACATCCACTCGTTGAGCAGGTGCTCCTCGCCGCGCAGCTCGCCGACCGTGAGGTTCAGGTGCATCAGGTCGACGACCTGCTGGTAGCCGTACGGGCTGAGGCTGCGGCGCAGGATCGTCATGATCGCGCGGCGCTTCGGCTCGTCCAGGTCCTCCATGCACAGGCCGTGGCGCAGGAAGTAGCGGGCGCCGTTCGCCCAGTGCCGCCACGTCACGTCGTCCATCGGGAACCGGCCTTCGGCCAGCTCCTTGGGCGTGAGCAGGGCGAGGTAGTCCTCGGCGGCCTTGCGCTGCGGCCTCACGTCGAGGCCGGTCTCGCGGAGCGGGAAAAGGCCCCGCTGGATCCCGCCGGACGTCGCGACGCCGCGGAACGGCTCGGCGGCGGCCTCGCGGCGCCACGCGACCTTCTCCAGCAGCTCCGGGGTCCACTCGTCCGGCTCGCGCGTGTAGGCGCCGGTGCGGTGCCTCATTGCGACCATCGGGCCGCTCCCCTCTCGATCTCGGCGACGTCGACCTTCGTGCGGACGAGGTCCTGTTCCAGGGCGTACCGGCCGCCGATCTCCAGGGCCTTCGCCAGCGGTTCGCTCCAGCCGGCCGCCACCGGCGGCTCCGCGCCGGCGGTGGCCTCTTTCAGCGCCGCGTACAGCGCGTCGACCTGGTCGGGGTTCTCGTCCAGCGCCGCGTTCCGCACGACGACGACGTGGTTGACGGGCACGGTGCCGTGGCGTTCCACCCACGCGCGTCCCGCCACCTCGGCGTCCTCGATCAGCGGGACGAGGCCCTCGCCCTGGCCCCCGACGGCGCGCGGGCCGAGCACGGCCGCCGCCACGTCGCCGGACTTCAGCAGGTCCGCGACCTTCGCCGCGTCCGACCGCTCGACGAACGGCGGCTCGGTGTACTGCGCGACGTGCGGTTCCTCGGTGGTGACCCAGGTGACGTCGGCGGCCTCCACGCCGTACTCCTCGCGGAGCAGGCCGCGCACCCACAGGCCGGTGGTCTGGCTGTAGGAGCGGACGCCGACGCGGCGTCCCCGCAGGTCGCCGGGGGCGAGCTTCGGGGCGTCCGGGAGGCGGGTCAGCGAGCGGTGGTGGGTGCCGCCGATCATCACGACCGGCAGCAGCGTGACCGGCACGCCGTGGTCCCTGGCCTGGAGGTAGGTCGCGAGCGCCATCTCGCAGACGTCGAACTCCAGGGTCCGGACCATCCTCGCGAACGCCGGCGGGAGCGGCTTGAACTCGATGAACTCATGGCCCGGCAGTTCTTTGACGGCGCGGGTGCGGGGGTAGTCGCCGAGGACGACCTTCATCAGACGTCCTCCCCGTACCAGAGGCGCCGATAGGGGACGCTCAGCACCTCGCGCGAGATGCGGACGTCGATCACGAACGGGCGCGGGTCCGCGACGTACTCGGCGACGGCGGCCTCCAGTTCGGCCGCGCTCCGGACGGTGGCGCCGCCGCCGCCGAGAGCCCGCGCGACCCCGCCCAGCTCGGGGTTCGGGATGATCGCCAGGTCCTGGGTGAGGCCCTTGGCGCCGAGCTTGTGGTACTCGGCGCCGAGGCCCTCGTCGTTCATGACGACGACCAGCATCGGCAGGCCGTAGCGGCAGGCCGTCTCGAACTCCGGCAGGTGCATGAGGAAGCTCGCGTCGCCCTCGACCACGAACGTGGGCCGTCCGGTCGCGACGATCTGGCCGATGGTCAGCAGCGGTGCCTGGCCGATCGCGCCGAACATGCCGTAGTTGGACGTCACCTGCCGGGACCGCTGGAACAGCATCGTGCCGAAGTCGGTCTGGTGGCCGCTGCCGAGGACCAGGTCGAACTCGCGGGGCATCGCCGCGTCGAGCACCTTGATGGCCTCGCGCGGGTCGATGCGTCCGGGCTCGTTGACGTAGTCGATCGGGGCTTCGAGCCAGCCGGTCAGCCGGCTGCGGGTCTCGGCGGTGTGGAAGCCCTCGATGCGGGTCGCGCCGAGGACCTGGTTCAGTTCGGTGAGCGCGGTGACCGCGTCGGCCTGGACGTAGCAGTCGGCGACCCGGCCGTTGCCCATCACCACGTTCGGCGCCGAGTCGATCTGCACGTAGCGGGCGTCGGGGTAGAGGTAGCCGTGCTCGGTCGTGTAGTGGTTCAGGCTCGCGCCGACCGCGATCACGCAGTCGGCCTCCTGGAGCAGCTCCTGCGCGGGCTTGCTGCCGAACAGCCCGGACAGCCCGACGTGGAACTCGGTGCGGTCGCACAGCCAGTTCTTCGCCTGGAGCGTGGTGGCGAGGAGCGCGCCGGTCTTGGCCTGGAGTTCGAGGATCTCCTCGCCGGCCCCGGCGCGGCGGGCGCCGCGTCCGGCGATGATGACGACGCGCTTGCTGCCCTCGATCAGTTCCCGGGCCGCCTCGATGCGGGACGGGTCGGGCAGCGTCCGGGACCCCGGGAGAAGCTCGTGCGAAGGAATGTAGTCGCCGGGCTCGAACTCCTGCGTCTGCACGTCGAACGGGGCGCTCAGCATGACCGGCCGGTTCTCGGTGCGGGCCAGGTAGAAGGCGCGCTGCACGGCCTCCTCGGCCTGGTCGGCCTTCGACAGGTGGACGAACCCGCACTCGATCGCGGCGGCGAACCGGCGCTGGTCGAGGTACTGCACGGCGCCCTCGTCGCCCCAGCTCGTCTCGCCGCAGAACGCGACCAGCGGCGTGCCGGCGCGGCTCGCGCACAGCATCGACGTGGCGAGCTGGGAGACGCCGGGGCCGCTGGTGGTGGTGACGACGCCCGGCCGTCCCGCCGCCCGCGCCCAGCCGTCGGCCATGCCGAGGCCGGAGCCCTCGTGCCGCACCTCGTACAGGCGCACGTCGCGCTGGGCGAGCGCGTCCATCCAGTGCATGTTGGCGTCGCCCATCATGCCGAAGACGTCGGTCGTGCCTTCCTTGACGAACGCCTCGGCCATGGCCTCGTAGGCCTTCACTTGGTAACCCCCCTGGACTTCAGCCGGCCGAAGACGCGCAGGGCGTTGCCGCCGTACACCGCGGCGCGGTCCTCATCGGTCAGGTCGATGCCGTCGAGCAGGAACTTGACGTCGTCGAAGTTGCGGCCGGTCTCGGGGTCGACGCCGCGGACGGCGCCGATCATCTCCGAGGCGAACAGCACGTTCTCCGCCGGGATCACGTCCAGCAGCAGTTCCAGGCCGCGGCGGTGGTAGACGCAGGTGTCGAAGAAGACGTTGCCGAGCACCGCGTCCTCCAGCGGCGGCAGTCCCTTGTCCTGCATGAAGCCCCGGTAGCGCCCCCAGTGGTAGGGCACCGCGCCGCCGCCGTGCGGGATCACGAAGCGCAGCCCGGGGAAGTCCTTGAAGAGGTCGGACGTGCAGAGCTGCATGAACGCGGCGGTGTCGCCGGCGAGGTAGTGCGCGCAGGTGCCCTGCAGGGCGTCGTTGCGGGACATCGCCACGTGGATCATCGCGGGGACGTCGAGCTCGACCATCTTCTCGTAGAGCGGGTAGTAGACCTTGTCGGTGAGCGGCGGCGCCTGGTAGTAGCCGTCCGACGGGTCGGGGTTGAGCAGGCAGCCGACGAAGCCGAGGTCCTCGACGCAGCGCTCCAGCTCCTCGACCGAGTTGCGGACCGAGGTCTCCAGCGCGTCGCCGGGCGACTGCGGGAGCTGGCAGGCGCCCGCGAACCGGTCGGGGAACAGCCCGCAGACGCGGGCGACCAGGTCGTTGGCGACCCGGGACCAGTCGAGGCTGGTGCGCTCGTCGCCGTAGTGGTGGGCCATCTTGCCCGCGCCCGGCGAGAAGACCGTCAGGTCGGTGCCGCGCTCGGTCTGCAGCTTGAGCTGGCCGTTCTCGATGGCGGCGCGGATCTCGTCGTCGCCGATCTCCAGCTCGTCGGGGCTCACCCGGACGCCCTCGCCGAACGCCTTGATCTGCCGTTCCCGCCACGCGCCGAGGGCCTTCGGCGCGGTGGTGAAGTGGCCGTGGCAGTCGATGATCATCAATGTCCTCCTCAGGCGCGGCCGGTCAGCTCGCGGCCCCGGTCGAGCCCCGGGTACGAGCGCACGGGCATGGTCATCAGGAAGCGGTAGCCGTCCTTGACGACCTGCTCGACGTTCCCGGCCGTCACGTGCGGGTGGCCGACGGCGACGCCGCGCTCGCCGCAGACCTCGAGGATCCGGCGCTTGCACTCGAGGAGCCTCGGGTGCTCGTACTGGCGCGGGATGCCGAGCTCCTGGCTCATGTCGCCCTCGCCGACGATCACCAGCCCGATGCCCGGCACCTGGTCGAGGATGTCCGGGAGGTTCCGGATGCCGAGCTGGTCCTCGATCATGAGGGCGACGAGGATCTCGCCGTCCGGGTCCAGCGGCCAGACCCCGCTCCTGGCGTAGTACTCGTCGTTCGTCAGGCCCCAGTAGCGGGCTGCCGCCGCGGGGCTGTCGCCGCGCACGCCCGCGGGCTCGTAGCGCTCGGCGTCCGGCAGCCGCGGGTAGCGGCAGGCGGCGACGGCGTTGTACGCCTCCTCCACCGTCGTGATGTGCGGCCAGACGATGCCGTAGGCGCCCAGGTCGAGGGCCTGCTTGGCGTGCCACTGGCCCTTCTCGGCGCCGTTGGTCGGGATCCGCACCAGCGGGGTCACCGCCGGGGCGATGTCGCCCGCGGTCGCGATCTGCCTGCGGTTGAGCAGGTACTGGAGGCTGTCCTTGAGGCCGACGACGTCCCAGGGCTTGTGCTCCATCTCGAAGATCAGCCCGTCGTAGTCCGCGGTGCTGAACTCCAGGGCCGCGGCCGGGTCCGGCGGCGCGAACGACGCGAACGCGTGCTCCCCCGCCTCCAGTGCCCGGACGATCCCGTTGAGCCTGGTCACGCCGTACCTCCTTGACCGGTTCGTGCGGAACGCCCGCTCCAGAGCGCCGACCACCAGGCGCGGATCCGGGCGGCGAACGTGGTGGGCCGCGCCGGCGCCGCCGCGGCCGGCGCCCCCGCCGCGCCCGGCGCCGCT